>JAEUVL010000932.1 GCA_016786965.1 Chitinophagaceae bacterium | reverse complement strand
TCTATACTGATGTATTGTAAAAACTTCTTTGGACTGATGCCGGCCCATTCTTTGAACATCCGCTGAAAATGAAAAGGACTGAGATGTACCTGTTTGGCCACTTCATTAAGATCAGGTTGTTCTTTGAAATGCGCCCGGATGTACTGAATGGCGGTCTCTATTTTATGATAGTCTGTATTCATAGTGTAAATATAGAAATGCCGATTGTGCGGGCCGACCTGATTCTTGCGGAGTTATTTGCCTGCGGCAAATAGGAATTCAAGTATTCATAATTTTCCCGCAAAGATATTATGAAGCAAATCTAATGTTAGGCTTTGTGCTTTTGTTATACCTGCCTGCATTATCCAGGGCCATGAGCTGAGACAGTTTAAAAAGAAAAACACACATAAGATATTCCTATGTGTGTTTTTTTATGTTCTTATTGAACGGTTGCAGTTATTACATCAATCGGCTTTGTACACTTTATGTGTTTCTGTTCCGGCAGTTGTTTCTATTCTTGCCAGGTAGGTACCTTTCGCTAATGGCCGGGTGATGGTTACCCTGTTGCCCACCACGGAATTGGTGCTGAACATTTCACGGCCGTTCATATCATACAGCGTTACTTTCTTCACTGCGGCAGCGGCATAAATAAATAAATGATCGCTGAAAGGATTAGGGCCAACCGTGATGGTGGTTTCGCCAGTCAGTGTTATCCTTGCCACGGCACTGTATTTATATCCTGCATCGAGGTCGTTGATGCGGAGGCGGTAATATAAATTGCCGGTTGGCCTGGTGGTGAGTTGAGATATCCTGTCAACAAACTGGTAGGTATTTACCGATCCATTTCTTGCCTGTACGGCACCGATCTCTGTAAAGTTGATACCATCAGCACTGCGTTCTACTTTATACTCACGGATATTACTTTCATTCTCTGTTTTCCAATCCACCATTACATCTGCATTGTTCTTATAGGCCCTGAAATTGGTAAGAGTAACTGGTAAGGCAAGATTTGGAGGCCCAGCGATCTCAAAGTCATCAACGGCTGCACCTGCTGCGGTGGCTGAAACATCGGATCCGAATACGATACGGAAAGCCACATTGGGATTAGTGGCCAGGAAGGATACATCACGGGTGGATTGTGTATAGTTGGCTGCCCTGTTGCCACTGAAGAAGGCCTGGTTAGCCGGGAATACGGTGGTGCCACTTGTATTTGTACTGTTATACCAGCCTGCTGCAACGGTAGTGCCTAATGGCAACCAGGTAGTGCCTTTGTCGGTGGTGTATTCCACCCGGAAGCCGTCGAAATCTGATTCAGTATTTGACCGTGACCAGAAACTGAGTGTGTAGGTGCCTGGCAATGAGAAATTATAATTGGGAGACATCAGGATACTGCTGCTATTGTCCACATAATTGCCAACGAGACCGGTTACCCAGGCATTAGCCCCTGCATGTGTGCCCTGCTTTCCCACTACGGCAGAGTTACCTCTTACCCATGCTGTACCTGCAATATGGTTCACTCCAAAATCATCTGTGT
>JAEUVL010000877.1 GCA_016786965.1 Chitinophagaceae bacterium | reverse complement strand
ATATGCACCGCTGGCACTGTTCAAACTACCCACCGCAAAGGAAGAAATACCACTGGCAGTATCCTGCAATCCGGCGGCAAATGCATAGGTATTACTGGCTATGCTTCCGTTACCGGCAGCGAAAGAATAATTACCGCTGGCTTTATTGGCAGCACCTAATGCCACAGACGAATTTCCACTGGCAGTATCCTGGTAACCCGCCGCAAATGCGTATAGATTACTGGCATTTGACCGGAGGCCTGCTGCAAAAGAATTAGGACTACTGGCAACAGATTGGCCACCACTGGCAAAAGAATAATCACCGCTCGCCTTGGTGTCACTTCCCACTGCAAATGAGGAATTTCCACTGGCGGTATCACGAAGGCCTGCAGCAAATGCATAAGTATTGCTGGCCACACTTTGATTACCTGCCGCAAAAGAAAAGTTACCGGTTGCTTTGTTGAGATTTCCTAAAGCTACAGCCGCCGTTCCGCTGGCAGTATCTTTAAATCCTGCCGCAAAAGCATAAGAATTAGTTGCGGCGGATTGATTACCCATGGCTGTGGCAGATTGCCCGCTGGCGAGAGAAGCATTGCCTGAAGAAAAAGAGAAAGAATTAGTGGCTTTCGTGGCATTTCCAAATGCAATCGCGGCTAAACCTGTGGCTGAATCACTGGCACCAATAGCAATAGATGATTGCCCACTCGCAACACTCAGGTTACCCGCAGCAAATGAATTGGTACCCGATGCTGTGGTATTAGCCCCGCTGGCGGTGGAATAATTGCCTGTGGCCTTTGCCCGAAAACCGATCGCTAACGATTGGTTGCCGCTGGCTTTGGAACCACTGCCCGTGGCGAAGGAGTTGGCTCCCGATGCGGTATCCGTTACACCAAATGCAAAGGAACGGCTGCCACTGGCTACGGAGTTGGCAGAGCGTAAACTGAAAGTAGTAGTATCTATCCTGAACACTTCAGTACCATTGGTGATGAAGCGCAGCGGCTGTTTATCCAGCGTGCCTATACTGTTGATATTGTTGCTGGTTATATTACCGCCCGGTTTCCAATAATTACCGGTAAGGTTATTGGTAATATTTACCGTGGTATTAGTGTATTTTTTAGTAATACCGGTTGTGGTGTTATATATATTGTCGCATTCCTGCAGGGCAATAAAAGTCCAGGCTGCAGCGGTGGCATCCCAGGTAGCGATAGAAAATGGATTGGCCGACCAGGCACCGGTAGGGCTGCCCAATACCAGCCAGGCCTCTTCATCGGCCGGAGATACGGGCGGCGTATTGCCCTCATTGATCACCGTATAACTGTTGTTATTACAGTCGTCGAAAGCGAGGCGCAGCCACTGTGTGCCGTCGCTGTAATAATAGCCCGGCGATACTTTATAGGGCGCCGTGCCTGCAGTAGCCGTATTGTACACCGACATGCCGGTCACAAAGGCGCTGAGGGGTGCCGCACTGTTAGTAGCAGTAAGGGCCACTCTCGGCAGCAGCATCCCTTTGTTGGTGCTTTCCATTTCCAGCACAGCATTGCTGTTAATGGTGCCGGGGTTGTTGCCCACTTTTACTTGGGCAATACTGACGGTGGTAAAGCATAGGGCCACCAGCAGTGGAAGTAAGAATTTGCGTTTCATTTTCTTTAAGTTGTGTGTTAGAAGAATTCGGGTTTTGTCTGTTGTTACCGGGTGGTTGGTATTCACCCAATAGCTATATATGTGTATTTGTTTTTTTATGGTTAA
>JAEUVL010000875.1 GCA_016786965.1 Chitinophagaceae bacterium | reverse complement strand
ATATGCACCGCTGGCACTGTTCAAACTACCCACCGCAAAGGAAGAAATACCACTGGCAGTATCCTGCAATCCGGCGGCAAATGCATAGGTATTACTGGCTATGCTTCCGTTACCGGCAGCGAAAGAATAATTACCGCTGGCCTTATTGGCAGCACCTAATGCCACAGACGAATTTCCACTGGCCGTATCCTGGTAACCCGCCGCAAATGCGTATAGATTACTGGCATTTGACCGGAGGCCTGCTGCAAAAGAATTAGGACTACTGGCGACAGATTGGCCACCACTGGCAAAAGAATAATCGCCGCTCGCCTTGGTATCACTACCCACTGCAAATGAGGAATTTCCACTGGCAGTATCACGAAGACCAGCTGCAAATGCATAGGTATTACTGGCCACACTTTGATTACCTGCCGCAAAAGAAAAGTTACCGGTAGCTTTGTTGAGATTTCCTAAAGCTACAGCCGCCTGGCCGCTGGCGGTATCTTTAAATCCTGCTGCAAAAGCATAAGCACTGGTTGCGGCAGATTGGTTACCCATAGCCGTGGCAGATTGCCCGCTGGCGAGGGAACCGTTGCCCGCAGAGAAAGAGTAAGAATTAGTTGCTTTGGTAGCATTTCCTAATGCAATTGCTGCCAAACCTGTAGCAGAATCACTTGCGCCAATGGCAATAGATGTCTGCCCGCTCGCAACACTCAGGTTACCCGCAGCAAATGAGTTGGTACCCGATGCCGTGGTATTAGCTCCACTGGCGGTGGAATAATTGCCTGTGGCCTTTGCCCGAAAACCGATCGCTAACGATTGGCTGCCGCTGGCTTTGGAACCACTGCCCGTGGCAAAGGAGTTGGCTCCCGATGCGGTATCCGTTGCACCAAATGCAAAGGAACGGCTGCCACTGGCTAAGGAGTTGGCAGAGCGTAAACTGAAAGTCGTAGTATCTATCCGGAACACTTCGGTGCCATTCGCAATGAAACGAAGGGGTTGTTTATCCAGCGTACCTATACTGTTGATATTGTTGCTGGTTATATTACCGCCCGGTTTCCAATAGTTTCCGGTGAGGTTATTGGTAATATTTACCGTGGTGTTCGTGTATTTTTTGGTAATACCGGTTGTGGTGTTATATACATTGTCGCATTCCTGCAAGGCAATAAATGTCCAGGCTGCAGCGGTGGCATCCCAGGTAGCGATAGAAAAGGGATTGGCCGACCAGGCACCGGTGGGGCTGCCCAATACCAGCAAGGCTTCCTCATCTGCGGGTGAAACCGGTGGCGTATTCGCTTCATTGGTCACGGTGTAACTGTTGTTGTTACAGTCATCAAAAGCGAGGCGCAGCCATTGTGTGCCGTCGCTGTAATAATAGCCCGGTGATACTTTATATGGTGCCGTGCCTGCGGTAGCGGTATTGTACACCGACATGCCGGCCACAAAGGCGCTGAGGGGTGCCGCACTGTTAGTAGCAGTAAGGGCCACTCTCGGCAGCAGCATCCCTTTGTTGGTGCTTTCCATTTCCAGCACAGCATTGCTGTTAATGGTGCCGGGGTTGTTGCCCACTTTTACCTGGGCGTAACTGACGGTGGTAAAGCATAAGGCCACCAGCAGTGGAAGTAAGAATTTGCGTTTCATTTTCTTTAAGTTGTGTGTTAGAAGAATTCGGGTTTTGTCTGTTGTTACCGGGTGGTTGGTATTCACCCAATAGCTATATATGTGTATTTGTTTTTTTATGGTTAA
>JAEUVL010000818.1 GCA_016786965.1 Chitinophagaceae bacterium | reverse complement strand
ATCATTTTTTCAACCATACAAACTAAATTACAACTGTTTTAGTAAAAATGACTGCCAGTGATAGTTTCTAAAATTTAATACCTTACTTATTCCCCTTATCTTAATTTTAATCCACACTCCGCATTTCAGCGGACTAACGATCAAATAAATTAAACATGGCCAGTATAAAACGTAAAACCATTGCCCGTGATATAAGCTGGCTTTCTTTCAATGCCCGAGTATTGCAGGAAGCCGCTGACACTACTGTCCCTCTTCGGGAACGCATACGCTTCCTGGGTATATTTTCCAACAATATGGACGAATTCTTCCGGGTACGGGTCGCCACACTAAAACGTATGATCCAATTTGGCAACAAAGCCAATATGCACCTCGAAAATGATCCGCAGCAGATCATAGACGAAATCCAGATGACTGTATTGAACCAGCAGGGAGAATTTAACCGCATTTGGGAAGAAGTGTCTAATCAGCTAAAAAGCCAGAAGATCTTTTTGCGAACTGAAAAAGAACTGAATACCGAGCAGCAAAATTTTGTCCGCAATCATTTTGAAGAAGAAGTCAGCTCAGATGTTATACCACTGATGATAGAGAACATCCCTGTCTTCCCTATGCTGCGGGATAAATCGATTTACCTGGCTGTAGTTATGTGGAAAAAAGAAAGTGCTCTAAAAAAGAAATATGCGTTGATAGAAGTACCCAGCCGCACCCTGGGCCGTTTTACCATTCTTCCTTCGCCTCGGCCCGATGAACACCATATCATCCTGCTGGAAGATATTATCCGCTTCAACCTCCCTGATATATTCTCCTATTTCGGCTACGATCAGTACCAGTCGCATATATTTAAAGTAACCCGTGATGCGGAGATCGATATTGATGAGGATGTTTCAACGAGTATTATTCAAAAATTAGAAAAAGGGATCAAGAACCGTCGTAAAGGGAAACCAGTTCGTTTTGTTTATGATAGAGAAATGGATTCTGGGTTGCTTGAATATCTTATCAGGCGGTTGAATCTTTCAAAAAGAGATAACCTCATCCCCGGTGGCCGTATTCATAATTTCCGCCATTTTATGGATTTCCCCGACCAGGTATTTAAAGAAAAAAAACTGCGCAAAAAACCTTTCGATCACCCGTTGCTTACGGTACGCCGGGTCACCGATGTAATACTGGAAAAAGATGTGATGCTGCATTTTCCCTATCATTCCTTTCTTCCATTGATTGACCTGATACGGGAAGCTGCCTTTGACCCTGATGTGACCACGATAAAAATAACCTGCTACCGGCTGGCCACTCAATCCAAGATCATTAATGCGCTGATCAATGCCGTCCGGAATGGCAAAGAAGTGATCGTAATGCTGGAACTGCGGGCAAGATTTGAAGAAGAAGCTAACCTCGAATGGAAAGAGAGGCTGGAAGAAGAAGGGGCCAAAGTGCTGATAGAAATACCTAACATGAAAGTGCATTCCAAAATATGCATGATAAAAAAGAGAACAAAGGATAACAATTTTCTGATGTACGGCTTTGTAAGCACTGGCAACCTGAATGAACGAACTGCCAAAGTATATGCTGATCATTGCCTGCTTACGGCCAACCAAAAAATAATGGCCGATGTAAACCGCATCTTCAACTTCCTGGAGCAACCAAAAACGGGGATGAATTTCCTGCGGGATTGCAAGACCATTATCCCAAGCCCGTTATTTGTAAAAAAAGAAATGATACGGCTGATAGATGAGGAAATAAAACAGGCCAGGAAGAAAAAACCGGCTGCCATCACTCTAAAAATGAACTCTCTTTCAGATGAGGAAATGATCATGAAACTCTATGATGCTGCCCGGGCCGGAGTGCAGATCAAACTGATCATCCGGGGTATCTTTTGCATGTTATCCGAAAACAAGAAATTCGAAAAACCTGTCCGTGCCATCAGCATCGTGGATGAATACCTAGAACATGCAAGGGTGTGGGTATTTCACAACAGAGGCAAAGAAAAAGTTTATATATCTTCGGCCGACTGGATGGTTAGAAATCTTGAACACCGGGTGGAAGCTACTTGCCCCATCTGGCATGAGGAATTGGCACAGGAGTTAAAAGACATATTGCAAATTCAACTGGAAGACAATGTAAAAGCAAGATGGCTGGACAACGAACTAAGCAACGAGTATGTGAGAACAACAAAAAAGAAAATCCGATCACAGGTAGAAACTTATAACTACCTGTACAAAAAAACACAGACACAACGTGAGACTGGCAGCAATTGATATTGGCAGTAACGCCGCAAGATTATTAATAAGTGATGTTGTCCCTGGTCTTCGGGATGTTCCCGAATTTATTAAAACCGCTCTCGTGCGGGTACCACTCCGGTTGGGCTTCGATGTATTTGACAAAGGCGAGATTTCAGCAGGCAAGGTGGAGAAGATCATCAAAACTATTAAGTCATACAAACTACTGCTTGATGTATATGAGGTAAAACACCTGAAAGCCTGCGCCACATCCGCTATGCGGGATGCTGCTAATGCTGAAGACATCATTAAAAAAGTAAAAGCAGAAACGGGTATCACCATCGAGATCATCAGCGGCGACCAGGAAGCGTCTTTTATTTACGAGAACCATGTGGCAGAGAATATGACCACAGAAGAATCATATTTATATATAGATGTAGGCGGCGGCAGTACGGAACTTACTTTCTTCAGTGATGGTAAACTGGTTTTCAAGAAATCATTTAATATCGGCACCATCCGTCTGCTGAAAAACCAGGTAGATGAAGCCACCTGGGATGAACTCAAAGAATTTATCCGTACCAAAACAAAAGGTTACCATCATGTAACTGCCATCGGATCGGGTGGAAACATCAATAAGATATTTTCCATTTCTAAAAGGAAAGAGGGTAAACCGCTGACCCTGGAATTACTGCGGGATTATTACAAAGAATTCAGCAACCTGTCTCTCTCACAGCGTATCAGCCTGCATAAACTCCGGGAAGACCGGGCCGATGTGATCGTACCAGCATTGCTTATCTATATCAATGTAATGCGTTGGGCCGATGCGGAAGAAATATTTGTTCCCAAGATCGGGTTAGCAGACGGGTTGATACATACATTATATGAGGAAATTCGATTGAAGGAAATGGAGATATAATTGAAAAGCAGACTTGGGTAATTCCAAAATTTATTACATGAGCACTCATAAAGAAGTTAAGAAAGTTACAACCAACACCTTGCACAAAATGAAAGAAGCAGGTGAAAAGATCACCATGCTCACTGCATATGACTTTTCTTTCGCCCGCATTATTGATGCCGCAGGTATTGATGTGATATTAGTCGGTGACTCTGCGTCCAACGTTATGGCCGGACATGAAACCACGCTGCCGATCACCCTTGACCAAATGATCTATCATGCCTCTTCCGTTATCCGCGGCATAGACCGCTGCCTGGTGGTGGTGGATATGCCTTTTGGTTCTTACCAGTCTAACTCAGACATCGCTTTAGCATCGGCCATACGCATAATGAAAGAAAGCGGCGGGCACTCCATCAAGTTGGAAGGCGGCGAAGAAGTGCTGGACAGCATCAAGAAAATTGTTTCAGCAGGTATCCCTGTCATGGGGCATCTGGGATTAACACCTCAGTCGATCTATAAATTTGGTACTTATACTGTGCGGGCAAAGGAAGAAGAAGAAGCCAATAAACTTCGAAGAGATGCCAAACTGCTGGAAGAGGCCGGATGCTTTGCAATTGTGTTAGAAAAAATCCCTGCTGCACTGGCTAAAGAAGTCTCTGAGAGTATCAGCATACCC
>JAEUVL010000799.1 GCA_016786965.1 Chitinophagaceae bacterium | reverse complement strand
GGAGGAACCAGTTTTATTAATATCGGTACCGCCCAACTGGCAAGTGTACCATACTCTTTATATTCTACCACTGCCGGTGATCTTGTATTGCCATTCAGCAAAGCTCAGTCAGAACTTGTGCCTTTGTTCAGGATTGCCAATACGGGCAACGGTGCAGGTAGTATAGCAATAGAAGGATCCACTGCTTCAACAGCAGGACTGGCCAATGGGGTAGTGGGTACCGTTACATCAGCTTCACCCGGCGGTTTTTCTGCCGGTGTCCGGGGTATTAATAATGGTATCGGAGGACTCGGTATCGGAGTGTACGGAAGTCAAAATGGAAGTGGCTGGGGTGTATATGGTATTGCCCCATCTGGTATTGGTGTAAATGGTGCATCTGCAAACGGTACAGGTGTCTTCGGTACTTCAACCTCTGGCGTTGGTGTGCAGGGTACCAGTTCTACAAACAATGCCGGCCGTTTTGAGATAACTAATAACGCTAACAATACAGATGCCCTGGTAGCGGCAACCAATGGTGGCCCAGCCAGCTGGGCATTGAGGGCAGGCTCAACAGGGGCACAGGGTGCCGGTATCTTCACCTATAATAATGCAGCCGGTGCAGCCAATGCTGTTCGGGTTACAAATAATGGCAGCGGTGCCGGTGTAAGTGTATCACAAACAGGCACCGGTTCTGCAGGCATATTTGCCACCACCAATGCAGCAAGCACAGTTCCTGCCGTGGTGGTAAACAGTGACGCTACTGGGGCCAACGCATTTGGTGTACACAGTACGATCACAAGTACCAATCCCGGTGGTTTTTCTGCGGCTCTTCGGGGACAGAATAATGGTACCGGTGGTTTAGGCATTGGTGTATGGGGCAGCCAGGCAGGCAGCGGCTGGGGTGTGTATGGTACGGCAAATGGTGGCATTGGTGTAAACGGATCAGCCAACTCCGGTATTGGCGTAAATGGTAGTTCTAATACAGGCACCGGCGGACGGTTCACTACCACATCCGGCCTTGCACTGCATAGCACCGGTGGTGTTCGCCTGGAAGGTATCGGCGAAGCAGCCAACAGGGTACTTACTTCTGATGCTGCAGGTAATGCCACCTGGCAGGCACTCGGCGGCGGTGTAGGCATCGGTGGTAGCGGTACACTGAATTTTATTTCCAAATGGACACCCAACGGAACCAATCTTGGTAATTCTTTATTGTTTGATGATGGTTCAAGTATTGGTCTTGGTACCACTACACCTACTCACCGTTTTACTGTTTCTCATGGTGGCAGTACCGGTATCGGTATTACTTCTACATCAGGTTTTTCTGTCCTTGACATCAACGCAGCTTCTGGCGATGCGGCCATCCGCTTTGGCAACGCCGGTGTGAACCAGTGGAACCTCCGTAACCAGCCCGGCACCGACAACCTCCAGATATTTGAACTGGGCGGTGGCGGCGAAAGAATGCATATTGAAAACGGAACCGGAAACGTGTCCATCGGCGGCGGATTACCAAGCTACAGGCTTGATGTACTGCATGGTGGCAGCACCGGCGAAAGAATAAAATCAACAGCAAGCTTTTCTGTACTGGATATTGACGCCTTCAGTGGCGATGCAGCCATTCGTTTGGCCAATAACGGCGTTAACCAATGGAACATCCGCAACCAACCAGGTACAGACAATCTCCAGGTATTTGAATTGGGGGGCGGTGGAGAAAGATTGTCAATACAGAATGGAACAGGTAATATAGCCATTGGAGGTTCTCCGGGTGCTTACCGGCTCGATATCCTTCATGGCGGGTCTACTGGTATTCTTAATAAATCTACTTCCAGTTTCTCTGTGCTCGATATTGATGGTGCCACCGGTGATGCGGCCATTCGATTGGCCAACAATGGTGTCAATCAATGGAACATCCGCAACCAACCAGGCACAGACAATCTCCAGATATTTGAATTGGGGGGCGGTGGAGAAAGATTGTCAATACAGGATGGAACAGGTAATATAGCCATTGGAGGTTCTCCGGGTGCTTACCGGCTCGATATCCTTCATGGCGGGTCCACTGGTATTCTTAATAAATCTACTTCCAGTTTCTCTGTGTTGGATATTGATGCTGCCACCGGTGATGCGGCCATTCGTTTTGCAAATAATGGTACCAATATGTGGAATCTGCGCAACCAGCCAGGCACAGATAATTTCCAGCTTTTCGAACTCGGTGGCGGCGGCGAACGCCTTCTTGTAGAAAGAGGCAGTGGCAACATTTCTGTCGGTGCAGGAGGCACACCGTCATATAAACTTGACATCCTGCACAGCGGCAGCACCGGTATTCGTAACAAATCATCTTCTTCTTTTTCAGTACTTGATATTGATGCCGCTACAGGTGATGCCGCCATCCGGCTTGCCAACAATGGAACCAACCAGTGGAACATACGCAACCAGCCGGGTACCAACAACCTCCAGATATTTGAACTGGGCGGCGGTGGCGAAAGAATGAGAATTGATGATGGCACCGGCTTGGTGGTTATTTCAGGTGGACTTACCGTATTGGGCGCACCCAAACTCTTTACCATGGATCATCCGCTTGATCCGGAAAACAAAACACTTAAACATGCCTCTGCCGAAAGCAATGAAGTGATCAATTTTTACAGCGGCAATATTGTAACCGATGCAAACGGCAAAGCAGTGGTTAAACTGCCCGACTATTTCGAGGCAATCAACAAAGACCCCCGCTACCAGCTTACGGTGATCGGTGCCTTTGCACAAGCGATCATCAGTAAGAAAGTGCAGAACAACCAATTTGAAATTGCCACCAACCTGCCTAATATTGAAGTGAGCTGGGAAGTGAAAGCGGTACGTAATGATCGTCGTATGCAAATGACTCCTTTTACCGATGTGGTGGACAAATCAGCCAACCAGAAAGGCAAATACTGGGATCCAGCTGCATACAATCTGCCCGACAGTAAGAACATAAGCTACGATCCGGCCATTGCCGATAAAAACGCTTCTTCGCTGAATTATAAGGCTCCGGTAACTGCAAAACCAGTTGTTGCTGAAACAGGTGGCAGCCTTACAGAATCGCCAGTGTCCGTTAACACCGGCAAAACCGCCGATAATAATACCGGCAGCGTGGCAGCGGAAAACAATAAACCAAGGCCA
>JAEUVL010000788.1 GCA_016786965.1 Chitinophagaceae bacterium | reverse complement strand
ACCGTTATCATCCCAGTCACCACCACGGGTTGGGCCGATCAGCTCATCAGTGGTCATTTCCCAAAGGGCATATACACCTTCCTGCCCCTGGAATGTTCCCCTGATATTATCATAAATACCAGTCAAAAGCGCTGCGGTATTGGCAGAGCTTCCACCACCACCAACCTGGCTTTCTGTGAGCTGGCCATTCAGGTTCTCATCCAACTTGGTGCAGCCCGCTGCCACAAGAGAGACGATGATTGTTGATAATACTATTTTACGTATCATAAAATATTTATTTAAATAGTTAAGATTTAAAATCCAACGTTTATTCCAAAGTTAAATATTCTGGCAGAGGGGTAAGGAATATACTCGATACCTGCTGATGGAACACCACCCTGGTTTTTATCCACGTTTACCTCTGGATCAAATCCTGAGAAATCTGTCAGCACAAACAGGTTTTGTCCTGTGATATATACTGACAATCCTTTGATATGCTTTCCGATATCGCCAAATGCATAGCTCAAAGTCATGTTAGCCATTTTCAGGTAATTTCCTTTTTCAAGGAACCTGGAAGAAGCTGTGAGCGGATTCGCAAAAGATTCCTTTACCGGATCACGGAATACTGATAACGCAATATTCTTACCATTGTTGATGCTGCCCACATTGATAACACTGTTAAGTGTGTTATTGTAGATATCATGTCCAAAGGCTCCGTTCATATTAGCTATCAGCGACAGTTTTTTGTACCGCAGGGTAGTACTTAATCCTAACGTCATTTTAGGGTTAGGGTTGCCCACATAATATAATACGTCTCCGCCATCTGTATAGATCGCAAGACCGGTAGCCTTATCAAATCCTTCAAACTGACGGGTAAAGAATGCATTGATAGGCAATCCGTTCTTAATAACTTCCACAGTAGTTCCGGTGATACCCTGACCGTGCAATCCACCGGTATTGATAGGGGCTGGCAAACCAGATACTTCGTTAGTAATAAAGGTAGCGTTCACGCCAAAATCCCAGGAAAAGTCTTTCTTAGTAATGATAGCTGCATTAACCGCCGCTTCAACGCCCTTATTATCAATATTACCGGCAAGATTTGTCCACTTAACTACACCACCTGGCGCCGCTGGCTGAGGGGGTTCGCTGGGGAAAAGCAGGTCGGTTGTTCTCTTATTGAAATAGTCAACAGTGATGTTGATCTTGTTCTTTAAGATTGCCATGTCAAATCCTACGTTGAACTGCCTGTCAGCCTGCCATTTCAGATCTTGGTTAGCATTGTTAGCTGCACTGAAAGCTCCTGAACCGTTGCCGGAGAAAGAATAACGCAATTGAGCCGAGCCAGAAGGGAACTCAGAGTTACCGGTTTTACCCCAGCCTGCACGGATCTTTAAAGAATTGATCGCTTCTACCTGGAAAAAGTCTTCCTTGCTTACATTCCACGCAGCACCAAAAGAGGGGAAATAACCATACTTGTTATTCTCACCAAACTTAGTAGAACCATCTGCACGGAAAGTGGCAGTCAATAAATATTTATCCTTATAATTAAATGCTGTTCTTACAAAGTAAGATTGTAATTCATTGGTTGGGTCTGAATAAGAACCAATAGCCCTGTTGGTCGGGTTGGTAAACTGGATATAATCTTCGAAATCAAGCCCAAAATCACCAAAACCACCATTGGCATTACCGAAACCACCCAGGTCGTAGCCTTTATTGATGAATTTCAGGTACTCAAATCCTGCCACCGCCTGCAAATTCAGATCCGCTGTAATTTGTTTGTTGTAATTCAGTGTATGAGTGATCTGTTGTGTGATCAGTTGGCTTTGGGCCAACCTTACACGACCTCTTCCATATGTATCATTAAAATTAAGGAATGGCTTAACCGTAGTACTCCTTAAACCTGTACCATAGTTGATACTGTAAAGGAAACGGTACTCCAGGTCTTTAGTGAATTTATAGTAAGGCGAAATACTGGCCAGGATCGTAGTTACTCGGGCCTTGTCAGTTATGGCTTCCTGTACTGCTACAGGGTTCAACAGGTCTCCGCCCACCAATACATTGATAGAGTCTTGTCCGTTTGCTTTTTTTACGATCAGCTTTTCTGTGGGATTCCACTGCAGGGCATTCCCTATCAGGCTTCCTCTTGATCCCGCGTCATTAGAGATAGGTGCAATTTCTTCCCTGTATTGACTGGGAATGATGTTTACATCCAGGCCCAGTTTCTTGCTTTCCAGGAATTTAAAATTCAATGTCGCATTCGCAGTGAATTTTTTTATACCTGTTTTTTTAACGATTCCTTCCTGGTCTAAGACTCCTAATGAGAGTCTGTAACGGGCATTTTCATTACCGCCGCTTACACTCACATTATAGTTCTGGATCTTTCCGCTCCTCAATATGGCATCCAATGCGTTCACATCGGCACCTTTATCATTTGAGTTGCTCAATCCATAATAAGTAAGCGCCTCACGGAACTGCTGTGCATTCAGCACCTCAATTCGTCTGGCGATTTTAGAGGTACCAACGGAAGCACTTACTTCAATTTTGGGTTCTCCGCTCTTTCCTCTTTTGGTGGTGATCAATACCACACCATACGCAGCTCTTGAACCGTAGATGGCAGTAGCCGAGGCATCTTTCAATACATCAATGGAGGCAATATCCGCAGGATTGATGTAGTTCAGCGGGTTATTACCGGGATTACTTCCTCCTAAACCAACATCACCCAAACCGGGGCGGGCAGAACGGCCATCCAGAGGTACTCCATCCACCACATATAATGGCTGACCTGTACCGGTGATCGCAGAGGCACCACGGATCTTCACTGTAGTGGCGCCACCGGGCTGTCCACTGTTATTAATAACTTGTACACCGGAAAGTTTACCCTGCATCAATTGATCAGCAGAAATAAAAACCCCTTTGTTGAAGTCTTTCTCTTTTACAGAACCGACAGAACCTGTCAGGTCTTTCTTTTTGGAAGAACCATACCCGGTCACCACCACCTCATTCAGGTTGGCACCGGCATTGGCAACAAAAGAAACTTCAATAGCACCGGCAGTAATAGCTACCTCCTGTCGGTCGTAGCCAACAGAAGTAATTACCAGGGTCGTTGCGCTTGAAGGAACCGACAGGGAGAAAGTACCGTCGGGTTTGGTGGAAGTACCGGTCCTGGATCCTTTTACCTGGACAGAGGCACCTGAAACAGGTGATCCATCTTTGGAATCGGTAACCTTCCCGGTCACGGTTTTATCCTGTGCAAAGCATACTTGCAGGACAAAAACGAATACCATGCTAAACAGAGCAGAAAGCAGTTTTTGTGCAGACATAAGCAATCGATTTTTTGAAATTTATAATCTATGTGTTAATCACATTCTTATATGCCCTGTGGCAAACAGGACAGAATTTCAGGTGGATAAGGTTCGACAAGCGGCCACACCGGCTTTTCCCCTCATTTTCAGGTCACAATTCTAAAGCCAATGTTAAAATTTCACTAAAGCCCTATAAATTTAGGTGTAATTATGTGTATCATACACACTTGTATGACTTTTTTTTGCCCCGATACACTCCGCAAACATTTGCGGAAATGTTTTCGGTGGATAAAATAATGAATGTATTTTTAATAATATTAAGGGTAAATGGGACAAACAGCAACTTTAAAAAAAATATCGGAACAGCTAAACCTTAGCATTTCTACCATATCCCGGGCGTTGAAAAATCACCCGGATATATCAGAAAACACAAAAAGAAAGGTAAAAGAGCTGGCTGTGCTCATGGAATATGAGCCAAACAGCTATGCTATAAACCTCCGGACCAACAAAAGCAAGGTCTTTGGCCTTGTCGTACCGGATATTTCTAACATGTTTTACGACTCCTTTATTTCTGCCGCTGAAAAGGATGCCCGGAAAAGCGGTTACTCTTTATTGATACTTCAATCCGGCGACGACCCCCTGCAGGAAGCAGAAAATCTCAAACTCTGCAAACATTACCGGGTAGATGGTATCCTGATATCTGTGGCCCCGGATAGTTATTCCACCGAATTACTCGCCAAATACCAGGAAGGCGGCATCCCGGTGGTGTTTTTTGACAAAGTACCCGAAGCTGGTGCCTTCGATACTATTTGTATGGCCGATGAAGAAGCTGCTACCATGGCAGCTCATACCATTCTTACTTATAAAAAGAAAAACATCCTGGCCCTGTTTGGCAATGCTGAATTATCCATTACCAAAAAAAGAAGGGATGCTTTTTTAAAACTGCTGGAGAACGAAAAAGGATTGAAAATAAAAGTGCAGTATTGCTCCAATACGGAAGAAGCAAAGAATTACACCACACTTGCCACCAGCCAGTCCAGATGCCCTGATCATATTTTCTGTATGAGCGACGAGATCCTTATTGGGGTGATGAAGTCACTCAAACAATCCAAACTCAAAATACCCGAAGATGTCTCTGTACTCGCCATCAGCAATGGTTTTATCCCCGGACTTTTCAATCCCGAAGTCACCTATATTGAAACCAGTGGTTATGAATTGGGAAAATTGGCTATCAAAAGAATGCTGGAGAACATGGAAGGTAAAACACCCCCGAGATCTATCATCCTGCCCTCCCGGCTGGTAGAAGGAGGATCTTTATAACATCAATATCAGCTATGTTGCATTTTGCGCTGGTACTGCTTTTTTACAGAATATAATTTCCCCGGGCGGTGAGATAGATTAGTTTCCATTTCATTCAGGTCCTGCAGCCAGTCCTTTACAGATATTTTCTTTCTGAAATTGCGGCGGTCCAGTTCAATACCTAAAATTGATTCATACAACTCCTGCAATTCCCGCAGGGAAAATTTTTCCGGCAGCAGATTAAACACTACCGGCTGCTCCATTACCTGCTCCTGTAGTGATCGTAAACTTGTATCCAGTATCTTTTTATGGTCAAACGCAAGCTTTTTTATTTCACTTAATGAATGCCAGTGCAGTTCGTTATTACTCAGTTTCAGCTTATGATTCTTTATATCCAGCAAAGAATAATACGCAATAGTAATTACCCGGCCCGAAGGGTGCCGGCTAATTTCTCCAAACGCATGCACCTGCTCCAGGTACACATCATCCAGCCCGGTCCGCTCTTTTAATATCCTGTAAGAGGCCGTATCAAGGTCCTCATCCGGCCGTACCAGGTCCCCAAGCAAAGAATACAATCCTTCAAATTCTTCCAGGTCAGATTTGATGAGCAGTACTTTCAGCTCTTTATCGTCATACCCGAATATGACACAGTCCACCGAAACGGCAATATTAAAATAATCAAGGTGGCTGATCTTCTCGATCTCAGCCGTCTTTAATTGCAATGCTTTTGACATATTACAGGTGCCTTAGTACTATTATTGAATAGCCAGCTTTACAGTAGCCGTATAGCCAGCCGTATTAATTTTCAGCAAATATATGCCTCCGGGCAGATTACCAAGTTTTCCCGCTAAGGGTATCCGTTGTTTTCCTTTTATCAGGCGGTCAGAAAAAATCATTCTCATTTCTTGCCCCAACTGGTTCAGCAATGCTATTTCCACCTTGCCAGTTTCAGGAACATACATATCCAGCACTGAGACATTGCCCCCGGGATTGGGGAATACACTTGCTTCCAGTATAGTACCACCTGCAGTTGCTCCCCCCGTAGATGTTACCACGGCATTTGACAAATTCCTGTTCACATATACCCGGTAGTCTCCGGGGTCCAGTGTAATGTTCTGAGCGGCACCTGTAGCCGTAATAGTGCCTCCGTTCAGGTAGTCGTACCAGGTACCCGCCACCGGGAAGGTAACAGTGCTTGTTTGCGAAGCCACATCAAAATTTCCTGCCACCACTATTACCGATGAATCTGTGGCACTTCTCAGCTTCAACCATTTAAAAGCTCCACCAAGATTTTTTTCGACCGTAATATTATTCGCAATAAATACATCCTTGTACCACGGATGAAAACGAAGTTTGTTTAAACTGCTGAACACATCATACACCCTTTTACGCTGAACAACATCTTTATAATCCCAGCGAATAGGCTTTTTATCTGTACGGCAGTTATTGTTGATCGTGCCGTCAGGGCAACGGTTAATAGAAAAATCATAGCCCAGTTCACCAAACTGCCAGATCATTTTAGGCCCGGGTGCGGTTAAAAAGAAAGCCGCAGATAATTCAATTCTCTTTAATGCCGTATTCAGGTCTTTTACATTGTAACTGCCGGCTGTATTACCAAACTGGATATTTTTATACATCAGCCTTTCTTCATCATGACTTTCCATATAACTAACAAGGTGCGGGTTTGGCCAGCTCCTTGTTGTATGGAGATATCCTTCAAAGTTGGAGTTGCTGCCGGTGGTATAGCCCATGGCTGCCTCCTGGAAATTAAACGTATTATTACCCCAGAGCATCATGCCATAATTTGACAATTCTATTTCCTCTGTATTCGCAGCAAAATGCTCCAGTATCACATAACTGCCGGGTGATTTTAACTGGCAGGTATCATAGTATCTTTTCCAGATAGCCACCCTGTCGGCATGATACGCAGACATGCAGGCCTCATCAGAAGTGCTGCCACCGCATTGTACATTCTGGGTAAATCCTTTTGACAGGTCAAAGCGGAAACCATCCAGTTTATATTCCTGCAGCCAGTGTTCTATCACCCGGCTGCTAAAATATCTTGTCTGCAAACTTTCGTGGTTGAAATCATTAAATACATTATAGGGATGCGTGGCACTTACATTCAGCCAGGGATTATTGGCAGCCGGTTGGTTCGTCGCACTGTTCCAGTATAAAGCAGCCAAAGGATTAGCACCCGTGGTATGGTTCAATGCAATATCCATCAGCACGGCTATGCCGTTTTTATGACAGGTATCAATAAATTCTTTCAGTGAATTCTTAGGCCCGTAATATTTATCCGGGGCCAGGAAGTAGGCCGGGTTATATCCCCAGCTTTCATTGCCATCAAATTCATTGAACGGCATTATTTCAATGGCATTTATTCCCAGTTTTTTAAAATAACTCAATGTGTCCCGGAGCGTCTTCCAGTCGTGGGCCTCCACAAAATCTCTTGGTAATAATTCATATACCACCAGGTTCCTTTTATCCGGACGGGTAAAATTATTCACCGCCCAGTTATACACCGGTGCATTGGTTTGTAAAATACTTACATTACCCGTGGTAAGCCCGGTAGGATAAGCTCTCAGGCCCGGATAAGTGGCAGCAGTGATAAAGCCATCATTGAATGGGTCCAGTATCTTTTCAGCATACGGCTCTCCCACTTTTAAAGTCCCGTCTACTAAGTATTGAAAGGCATACTCCGTTCCAGGTGTAAGGCCGGTGATGCGCAGCCACCAGTAGTTACCATCCGGTGTTTTATTCATCACATAAGAAGCTTGCTCAGCCCAGTTGCTTCCGGGAAACTCCCCGATAATGGAAACCCTGTTCTTACCCGGCGCATATAGCACCAGCGTGGCAGCCGTATGACCGGCCTCATAGTTAATGCCATCCCTTACACCGGCAGGCAAGGGCGCTATATTCGGCGCTGTGGATACAAAGAACTGGAAAGACTCCGATCTTGTGGTCACGCCATCAATAGCATCCACCCGTATCGTTTGATTGCCGGAAGTGGTTAATGTGGGATTAGCAGAAATGGTCGTTACCCCGCTGGCAGTAGCTATCTCTGTACCATTCAAAAATAATTTCATCGTGGAGGAAATATTGGCAATAGCTGTCAGCGAAATATTATCCCCTACCTGTTTTATGATCGGCTCCGGTATCCTGTTATATAAAGGCTGAAAAAAAGGCACCGTAAATCGGGTGGCTACGGTATTATCATAAATGGGGATATACATATCGCTGGCATCCGCATTGCGCTGCACCACCGTACCATTACCATTGCGAAACAGGATGGAGATTCGCAGGATCGTTTCCCCGGCAGGTACTCCATAGTAAGCCCTTATATTAGTGATATCAAATTTCCATTTGTTACCCCCCAGCGAAGTGGCCTGCAGCGCTGCATTGGGAGTATTAAAATTCTGGTTGAATTTTACATACCGCCAGTTGGTGGGTCCGGTGCTCAGGTTAGTGATCACACCCGTATGAACATACACATCAGTTACCGGCGTATAATTCATCAATCCCTGGTTGCCCTTGGAAGCATCCATGGTGATCGAGATATTATCATTGTCTTTGGGAAAGTCGGCTGTCCAGGTTAACAACTGGGCATTAATGGCCGGAACAAATAGCGTAGCGCTGAAAACCAGCGTTAAAAACCGTTTCATCATAGCAGGCAAATTTTACAACTTCAAGATCGTTATCAGATAGGCTTTTCTGGCCCCGTGTAGCAATTCGTTTTCGAAGATAAAGAAATATGTACTTTCGACACATTAATTAAGGACATTAATTTCTCAAACTGCCATTTTACTTCATTTCCCTTCAAATAACAGGGTAGAGGCTTGCCTTATCTGGCTGGTTTCACCCTTCTTACCCGCTTCTTCATTGCCCGCTCCTTGCCTGCAACAAGCTTGTTACAAGCACCCAGAAGCAAGCACCCTTCGTTCATCCCTCGTTCATCCCTCGTTCATTCCTCGTTTATCCTTCGTTCATTCCTCGTTTATCTTCCGATAAATCAGAATCCTCCCTGGCATTGCAGCCCCTCCCCTACCCTGCCTATTTTTCAGAAGAGCAGTAAAACAGCCATACTCCTTTTACAGTCAGTTACTAACTTTACCGCCAACACTGTTTTTATGTACTCAAAAGAAACCACCCGGGATTTACAAAAGCTTACTAATGAACTGCTTAAAAAATTAAAAGCAGATGCTGTTAAAACGAATGAATTGGAG
>JAEUVL010000785.1 GCA_016786965.1 Chitinophagaceae bacterium | reverse complement strand
AGGGCAGTCTGTTCGCAACAGGCACCAATAATACAGCCCGCCGTTTCTTGTGTAAATAGCAGGATATTATCTGCCTCCCGCATTAAACAAATGCATATTTTAAGCTGCTAATGATAAATAGCAGCTTAAAAAGATAAGCTTACCTGGCCAGTTGCAACTCTACCCGGCGGTTTTTTGTTCTATCTGCCACCGGTTCACCATCCACCAGCACCGGGAACTGTGAGCCAAATCCTTCAGCAAATAACCGGTTTTCTGCAATGCCTTTTTTCAGTAAATATTTCTTTACCGAAAGGGCCCTGTCATTTGAAAGTTTCAAGTTAAAGGCCGGGTTTCCATCGGCACTGGTATGGCCCCGAATATAAACTTTCAGCTCTGGGTTATTGTTCAGCAGCAGTGCTACTTCATCCAATACCTTCAGCGATGGCGCCAGCAATATTGCTTTTCCTGACTGAAACTGAATTCCTTTAGCTGCATAATTCACTTTATCAATGATCTCTTTTTTGATCTCTTCTTTGGGGCAACCGTTGTTTTCATTTAGACCTTTTACGGTTGGACATTTATCTTCTTCGTCGTTAACGCCATCTCCATCTGTATCAGGCACAGGACAACCATCGTATCGGGCAGCACCTGCTTTAGCCGGGCATTTATCTTCTTCATCAGTAATACCATCTTTGTCGGTATCTGGTACCGGGCATCCTCCATACCTTGCCATACCTGCTATTTCCGGGCATTTATCTTCGCTGTCATTCACCCCATCGTTGTCTTTATCGGTAGCCGGGCAGCCGTTATTTTTTAACAGGCCGGCGATATCCGGACATTTATCATCTTTGTCAGCAATGCCATCTCCATCTCTATCAGGACAGCCATTCGTAATAGCTGTACCTGCCTCTTCCGGGCAATTATCTTTATCATCTGTAATGCCATCCTTGTCTTTATCCTTTACTTTCTTTTCTATGGCAATAGGTTTGCCCAGGAAAATACCAATAGAGCCTCCGATTAACTGGTGTTTAAAAGTACCGGTATAGCCCACAGGTGTATAGAAATCATTAAGACCGCGGCTGTAATTGGCGGTGATGAACACCCTGCCCATTTCAATACCTGCAACGCCATTCACACCATAATTAAGCACCTGGTATTGTCCTTCCTTTTTGCCGACAGGCAGGTCATCATTTTCGCTAATGGCGGATACTCCTGTTTCGGTAGTGGTTTGTGCGGTTTCTTTTCCATTGAAAAAGAATGAACCGGAAGGGCCGCCACCTATGATGAACTTTGTTTTCCTGCCAAAC
>JAEUVL010000224.1 GCA_016786965.1 Chitinophagaceae bacterium | reverse complement strand
GTTTCTTAAGTTGCAGCATCAGGTTAGTAATTTCACTTAGTTCTTAATTATACGGGTGGTAAAGTTAACAGTTTAAAGTAGTTATCAAAATCAAATTTAATACGGTCACCTTGCATTAACCTGCATTTATACAGTGTTTGCCGCATCTTCCGGATCCAAAATTTGAGTACAAAAATCTCCTGGCTATCTTATCTTTGTCTTAACAAAATAATAAGGGCGTTTTTCCGTTAAACAGACAAATATCCAAAAGATGAAAAATAAGTTCCTCGCCGCTTTCCTTCTTGTTGTTGTAGCGCTGGCCATAACTTCCTGTTACTCATCCCGCAAGCAAGGATGCCCAATGAATACTAATTCAAACGCTAAGTTCAGGGGCTGATAGCACATATCATTTAATCATTATACCTTTTCGGGTCTGGGCTTTCTCCGGAACAATCTCCTTTTTCTAACCTCCTCTTTTTTTACAGAAAGGTACAGGGAATGTAATTCAACCTCTTGTTGCTTGCCTTTCAATTGAAAAGCACCTAACGGTTCAGCCTCCAGGTATTTAGGCATTTCCACCTTCGTCTTCACATAGTCAGAAATGATGAATTCAGCGTTCAGGTCATGACAGCGGCTCAGCATCCTGGCGGTGGTATTCAGCACATCACCGTGATAGGCGATCTCAGATTTGTACTTACCTACCTCAGACACTACCACATTACCACCATGCAAAGCGGCTTTAAACTCCGGTATCCGCCCATATCTCTTCAGGTACTGCTTCTCATACCGCTTTATCTGCTTTTGAATGGCAAAGAAACAACGGGTGCAAACTGAATATCGCAATCCTTTTCGCAGTGGCCATGTTACCACCACCTCATCCCCCACATACTGGTACACCCTGCCAAAATAACGGGCAATAGGTTCGCTGATATCATAGAAATAATCCTGCAGAAAATGACTGAACTCCATTTCCCCCATTTCCTCTGCTATATCGGTGGAGTTGTTCAGATCGATAAAAAGAAACAGCCGTTCCTCCTGTTTTACCTGGTGATATTTCCCAAGCACCAGGTTATAAATAGCATCACGGCCAAGTTTACGGTGCAGTTCATCCAGGAAGTTGGAAAAAAGAGAGATCACCAATGCGATCCCGAGAAACTCAAACACTTTGCGGGTAGCAAAAAAATCATGCAGGCTGTGCGGGAAGATCGTTTCGTAAGTATTTATTTTCAGCCAATTCACGATCACCATGATAAAAAAGAACAATACCATGAACCAAACCACCACACGGAATGTTCTGTACACCAGGTAGAACCAGAATTTTGTCCGACGGTGTCTGCGGCGGAACTCCTGGGATTGTGTTTCGAAAAAGGCAATAGCAAGGCCAATGGGCACACTTACGATCAAGGAGGTGGACAAAGCGATCCAGCTGAACCCATGCCGGGCGTAGGCATAAAAAGCGAAAAGAAGAACAGAAAGATAGATGATATATACATTGCTCTGGGAAATGACCCTCCACGGCTGAAGCAGGTCAAATGAAGCAGTGCTTCGGGTAGCATGATCGCCAACCATGGCGCCAACATCATCCATTTTCAGTGATCTGTCATCGCTCATGAGTGTTAGTTTGGTTCTATCCGTTGGCTTAAAGCACCTGCTAAATTAAAACTTAAAGAGAAAACATTTGCAACAAAGTAAATAATTCCTACTTTTGGCCCAACATGAGAACATACACACATAACCATCATCATCACTTACTCCCGCAGAGTAGGCCATGAGGATGTTATGTACCAAACATAATACAGGGGCTTACTAAACAGTAAGCCCTTTTTCTTTTTAACACCAGCAGCTTCAGCAAAAGCTTAAAATAATTAGTATGAGTGAAACACTAAAAATAGCAGTACAAAAATCAGGGCGCCTTTATGATGGCTCCATGAAACTCCTCAAAGAATGCGGCATTGAAGTAAGCAACGGCAACAACCAGTTACGGGTGATAGCCGCCAACTTCCCGGTAGAAGTATTCTTTCTCCGTGATGATGATATACCTGAATATGTACAGGACGCTGTTTCAGACATAGGCTTTGTAGGCGAAAATGTAGTACAGGAAGCCAACAAAGAAACAGACACCATCGAAAAATTAGGCTTTGGCAAATGCCGCCTGTCAATTGCAGTACCCAAAAGTGGCCCCTTACAATCACTTGATTCGCTGAATGGCAAAAAAAT
>JAEUVL010000763.1 GCA_016786965.1 Chitinophagaceae bacterium | reverse complement strand
AAGTGCCAGAAAATTTACCAGCAACATACCATTGCCCCGCTTTTCAAAACATACGACAACACAGGACACTGGACTAACCGGGAAATAAATACAGAGGTCACCACATTCTTCTCGGTACACATGCAGGAGAAATAAACGTGTCAACAGGCTGCAGAAAACCTTACCATGGACTGAATTGTACAAAACCCTGTATCAATTGTATAAAGCAGTGTATGAACCGGGAGGTCATTTCAGCCCGTTGGGCTAAATTTGAGGAGATCAAATCATCCCATTTTGCGCAAACTGCTGTTTACCTTTTTGCTTTGTGGCGCTGCACAGATAGTGGCGGCGCAACAACCCAATTACTTATTTCACCGCCTGGGTGTAAAGGATGGTCTGTTTGAAGAAACCGTGCATGCAGTGCAGCAGGATGCAAAAGGATTTCTATGGCTCAACTTCAGAACTCTTATTCAACGCTATGACGGATACCGGATGCTAAATTTTTACCCGGGCAATCAACTGCCGGAAGGTAATATACGGGCCATGGCCATGGATAAAAAAAATAGGCTGTGGCTGGTAAGCGGCGATGCCTCACTGGGTTACCTGGACCCCGATAATTTTAAATACCACCCGGTAAAAATAAACATACCCAAAGGGTATAGTCGGATTATCACAGGAGCCTATTTAAACAAACAAGACGAAATGATGCTGCTGTGGGGTAAGCATGGCTTTATAATGTATAGTGACCGTAACAACATGGCAGACACCAGTAATAACCCATTCCAACTGCCGGCAGGATGGACACCTTATCATGTATGGCAGGACGATGCGTTGAACTACTGGATAGGCACGGTGAATGGGTTAATAAAGTATAACACCGCTCAAAAAACCCTTTCTTACCGCGGGCACAATGAAGACAATGACCCCGCCATTAAAGCATTTGAGCAGGTAAAAAATATCAATTCAGTTTATCGGGATAGATCCAACAACTTTTGGGCAATTACCTGGGAAGGTGGCCTGAAAATTTTTTGCTATAATATCAATACCGGTAAACAAACGGACTGGGTGTCAAAAATAAATTCGGGTCTCAAAAAATATTATGTCCCTTTCGGATTTATGGAAACATCCGGCAATGAATTATGGCTCTCCGGTATGAGCCTTTTTTGTAAAATCAATACCGCCGATGAAACGGTGCAGTTCATACCGCAACAGCCCACTGCCGAATTCAGTATGTTGTATGATCAGATTTTTGCACTCTTTGAAGACAGGGAAAAGAATATTTGGGTGGCCACTAATAAAGGCCT
>JAEUVL010000735.1 GCA_016786965.1 Chitinophagaceae bacterium | reverse complement strand
CATTTTCGCTGATTTGGATGCCGCTATTGCTTTACTTAATAATGCAACAGCTACAGAACCTTCCAAGAATCCTGATATTGCCACTTCCGACTTCGTGTATGCTGGTAATACTACCCGTTGGAAGCAGTTTGCTAATACCCTGCGCTTGCGTATGCTGGTTCACCTTCACAATGGGTTGACTACTACTACTGTGGCCCCTGGTGTAAACATAGCTACCCAGGTGTCAAAGATCACTGCTGATGGCTTTTTAATGGAAGGCCAGTCTGCTCATATCCAGCCTGGATTCAGCGGCACTAAACCTGCTCCTTACTACCGCTTATACGTTACCAACGAAGCCGGTACCGGAAGTCAGCGGGATTTCTTAAGGGCTAGCAAATATGCTATTGATTATTATAAATTTGATGGTGATCCCCGAATTGACAGGTTTTATGTGTCCCCAACGGGTACTACAGCCGGTCATGCAGGTATCGTGTTCGGAACTCCTTCAGGAGGAAGCGTTCCTACAGGTGCTCAGCTTTCTACAGTTAGGGGTCCGGGGCTTGTTCCC
Source organism: Chitinophagaceae bacterium (assembly GCA_016786965.1). Taxonomy (GTDB): domain Bacteria; phylum Bacteroidota; class Bacteroidia; order Chitinophagales; family Chitinophagaceae; genus JJ008. The sequence continues at coordinate 645 of JAEUVL010000735.1, read as the reverse complement.
AACGGAGCTGCTTCCCGTGCATGGATATTGACAAGTGTTGAAAGCTTATTCCTCCAGGCTGAAGCCCGTCAGCGTGGCGTTATCACTTCAGGGCCAACTGCTGATGTGTTATTGACCAGGGCTATCCGTGAGTCATTTGTGTGGTTGGGCTTAACTACTGCTCAGGCTGATACCTATATTGCCTTCAATGCTGGTTTCCCTGACGTGGATTATTTTGCACCTTCTATAGTGGCCGGGCAACCCGGCGGTGGTATTTACACGATATTATCCCAGAAGTGGTTTGCTTTGAATACTATTGCACCATTTGAAGTTTGGTCAGATTACAGGAGAACTGATATTAGATACGGTGTAGCTGCCGGTTATGATCCGGGTCCACCCCTTTCAGTGGATCCGAACAGAACGGCAACATCCATCCCACGCAGGTTGTTCTATCCTCAAAACGAGTATAACTACAATGCTGCAAATGTGGCTGCTGAAGGAAGTATCAATGTATTCTCCGGAAAAGTCTTCTGGGATTTAAATTGATTAATTAAACATAAACATTTCAAACATGAGAAAAATATCGGTATTATCCACTCTTTCTGCGCTGTTGCTGGTATTAGGCACAGGTTGTCTTAAAGACAAAGGATTTGAAAATGGCCAGTA
>JAEUVL010000718.1 GCA_016786965.1 Chitinophagaceae bacterium | reverse complement strand
GAAATGGTATAGCTGCTGTATTTTTCTTCGTCATATTTCAGGCTGATAGAAAAAAGATTGTCGGGAGATTCCACTTTTACCAGGTACCAACTGGAATAAGCTGAACCATAACTGGGCCCAACTGTGGCATCACAGGAACTGGTGATCTCCACCGCATCCACGCCGCCATTACCAGGTGTCTGGTTCTGGCCGAAATAATATTTTATGCCATCAGGGGTGGTGATGATAAAAGTGGTGATCGCAGAAGGGGAGGTGGTTACATTTGTTTCAATCCGGAGGTCCTGCTCAGGTACCAGTATGGGTGTTCTGTCATCGTTGAAGAAAAACTTGCCGGAATAACCATTAAAATTAAAAGTGAAAATGTCCGGTTCTCCATCCTTTTTACCATCAGAAAATCTTGCGTCTTCGGCTGTCTTATTTCCCGGAATCGTTGCCCCGCAACCTGCAACACCATCAATAAACAAATACTCATTATAGCCGTAATCACTGAAGTGGCCATGCGTTTGGTTACTTACCGCACCAAATCCTCTCTCATCCACATTGCCTTTTACTGTGCGGGTTATCACCCCACCGGCATTCAGGCTCCATCCCGCACCTACAGAACTGGCCGGTTCCATTACTTTCAGCCCGGATGCATGGTAGCTCAGGCTTACCGGCAGGCTCAATCCCCCTTCCTGCACCGTAAAGATCGGAATGCTGATCTGCGGCGTTCCTGTTTGATAGCCTACTGTATAATCACCATACTTACCAAGCGCTGCTGCATTGGGTGAAGATATACTCACTTTACCGAGCGGGTTGGCATCATTACTCTGTCCAAACCCATCCATTGCAATCAGCACCAACAACGATACAAATACTCTTTTCATAATAATATATATTGATCCTCTTAAATTCTGTTTCAACTAAATACTCTTTCACCCTGTAAGCTGGCTTTCCCAAACCATGTCAAACCTCTTCAGCTTAAAGGCAGTCATCGGTCAACCGTCATCGGTCATCGCTCAACCGTCATCCGTCAACCTGTCAACCGTCAACTGATTTAAAACCCATACCCCACCCTCACCAGCACCGGCTGCGCTTTCGGTACCTGCTGGTAACTCATAAAATCCCACAGCAACTGCAGCTTTGTCTTCTTAAAGAACTTACTCTTCACCGGTACCATC
>JAEUVL010000709.1 GCA_016786965.1 Chitinophagaceae bacterium | reverse complement strand
AATACCGCAGCGCTTTTGACTGGTATTTATGATAATATCAGGGGAACATTCCAGGGGCAGGAAGGTGTATATGCCCTTTGGGAAATGACCACTGATGAGCTGATCGGCCCAACCCGTGGTGGTGACTGGGATGATAACGGTGCCTGGAGGGTATTACATTCTCACAAATTTGACGGAGATCATATCCGCATCAGAGAGGTGTTTGCCAACCTGGGTGGTGTGATATATTCAGCTACTGATATGCTTCGTTTTAATCCCACACCTCAACAAAAAGCCGAGGCGAGGACTTTGAGAGCTTTAGCAGAGTTTATGATGCTGGATGGCTGGGGCCAGGTTCCATACAGGGATCCGGGTGAAAGCACCCTGCAACCACCAAGAGTAAGAGTTGGTACTGAGGCTTTAGATTATATCATCAGTGAGCTCAATGCTTCTATCCCGGATCTTCCAGATGCGCCTAAAACAAGGGCTAATAAAAATGCAGCAAGAGTACTTTTGATGAAATGTTTCCTGAACAAAGGTATGATCGCCAACAGGGCTGCACCAACCTTTGCAGCAGCAGATATGAGCCAGGTGATCACATTGGCTGACCAGGTGATCAATTCGGGTTTATATTCTTTCCGTCCTGTATATTTTGATGCTTTTGCACCGAACAATGGTACGATTGGTACTGAGAATATCTGGACACAGGAAAACATTGGTGGTGTATCTTCTGCTAATATCCGTTCAAGATATTATTCCACCACACACTATAACATGACCATTTCTGGCTGGAACGGCTTTACCACTTTGTCCGACTTCTACAACAAATTCGAAGCATCTGATAAAAGAAGAGGTATTGCTTATCCATACAGTTCTCCCGGAGCACCAGCCAATCCTGGTAACAGGGTTAACGTTGGTTTCCTGAGAGGCCAGCAGTACAACTGGAACACTGATGCTGCTTTAAATGACAGGACAGGTGCTCCGTTATCTTTCACTGATGCTGTTAAGATCATTGAAAAAGGAACCAACCTGGAGGTAACTGGTATCCGTGCTTACAAATACCCGATCGACTTCCAGTACGATGCAAACGGTAACGCTGATAATGACTACGTTTATTTCAGACTGGCTGATGTATTGCTGATGAAAGCTGAGGCTATAATGAGAGGCGGCACCGGCGGAACCAATGCAGGCGGTTATGGTAACACAGCCGTTGACCTGGTAAATTCTGTAAGAACGCATCCTTCCAGGGGCGCATCTGTACTTGCCTCTGTAACACTTGATCAACTGATAGATGAAAGAGGTCGTGAATTGTACCTGGAAAGCTGGAGAAAACAAGATCTGATCCGTTTTGGTAAGTTCTTATTGCCCTGGCAGGAAAAAGCAGCGAGCGATCCTAAATACTTATATTTCCCGATTCCTAACGGCCAGTTAGCCGCTAATCCTAACCTGACCCAGAATCCCGGATTTTAATTCTGTTTTATAAGCATTAGCAGTTAGTGTAATTTAGCAATTCGAAAGAAGCCATTTTCTAATGGCTTCTTTCTTTTTTGGGCAGCTATAAGCTCTGTTGTTCTCTCTTTAAAAGAGGGTGATTACTGTAGCAAATGCAATATTTTTGACACTTATCTTTCTATGATGATGAAGCTTTCCATAAGAAGTTGTTTTGTTTTTTCCCTGCTTATATTATTACTGATCGCCGGTTGTAAAAACCGGAAGAAAGAGAATCCCCTGTTCACACTGGAGAAAGAAACGGGAATCAACTTTATTAATACGGTAGTGGATGGCCCGGAAGAAAACAGTTTCTTTTATCGTAATTATTACAATGGTGGCGGCGTGGCGATAGGGGATATCAATAATGACAGTTTGTGTGATGTGTTGCTGACGAGTAACCAGGGAGAGAATAAGCTGTACCTGAACAAGGGGGAGTTTAAGTTTGAGGATATATCGTTAAAGAGCGGGATGAAGCAGGATAGTATGTGGAGCACGGGAGCGGTGATGGCTGATGTGAACAATGATGGCTGGCTGGATATCTATGTTTGTAATTCAGGGCATATGAAGAATGGCAACCGGCGAAACAAGCTTTACTTAAATAACAAAGACCTCAGTTTTACAGAATCCGCGGCAGCGTATGGATTGGATATAAAAGCTTACACCACTCATGCTTCCTTTTTTGATTATGACCTGGATGGGGACCTGGATTGCTTTATTATCAATAACAGCCCGATGCCGATCAATAATCTAGGG
>JAEUVL010000706.1 GCA_016786965.1 Chitinophagaceae bacterium | reverse complement strand
CCAGCGCTGCTTTGCAATAAGCATCTGCAATAAAAACCCGGACACAGCAAATGCCGCTGTTACCAGGAAAAACAAAGCAAAATCTTTTACTCTTTTCCTGGTGGGCATAAAGCCCAGGCAGGAAAGATCTCCTTTTTCATACAGCCATACAATGAACCAGGAAACTGCCAGTTGAACGATAATTCCGATCATAAAGGCAAAGTAATACTAATTAGACATTTAAAATACATGCTGCACACAGCCTGTACCGTCTAAGCGGGAGATAAAACGGATTGGACGGATGGACTTTAAACTTTAAGCTGTCAACTTTATATCACTCATAACTCACCGCTCGTAGCTGGTTGCTTACACCGCATCCACATCCGCCACCACTGTTACACTTCTAAAACTTTTGTTTTGATGAAGGATAGCCACTTGTTCCAACAGGTCTTTTTTGCATTGAGCAATGGTCTTGCCATCACGGGGGAGTTTCAGCAGCAGTTCATTCAGGTATTGGTTACGGATACGCCCCACTACAGGCTCTGCCGGGCCTACCAGATAAGGACCATATTTCAACTTCATCGCCTCGGTATAATAGTGGGCCGCCCTTTCCACCACTTCCTTTATCTTATGTTTAAAGGTTAGGTGAATGATGCGGGAGAATGGCGGGTATAAAAATTCTTTACGCTTCTTCATCTCCTCCGCAAACATGCTTTTATAATCATGCTGCTGTACAAATTGCAATACAGGGTGTGCCGGTTGCGATGTTTGTACCATCACTTTAGCTGCCTCCACTTTACCCTCCGCAGTTTCTATTAATGAAGACCGCCGGCCTGCCCGGCCACTCACCTGCTCCATCAGTTGAAAGGCCCGTTCATTCACCCGGAACTCTGCAAAGTGCAGCAATCCATCCGCATCCAGGATGCCAACGAGATCAACATTATCAAAGTCGAGGCCCTTTACCACCATCTGCGTGCCTACCAGTATATCAATGCGCTGCTGTTCAAATTGCTGTATCAGCACATCATGTGCATTTTTCCCTTTCACAGTATCCATATCCATTCTCGCCACTTTGGCATGAGGGAAGGTTTCCTGCAATTGCTCTTCTATCTTCTCCGTACCGAAGTTTCGTTGTGCAAATTTATCACTGCCACAGGCCATACAGGTATGCACCGGGGGATAGGTGGTGCCGCAATAATGGCAAACTAATTTATTGGTCAGCTTATGAAAGGTGAGGGACACATCGCAATACTTGCACTGCGGTATC
>JAEUVL010000686.1 GCA_016786965.1 Chitinophagaceae bacterium | reverse complement strand
TTTTAATTGTCATAACTAAGAAACCCGTACAAGAACTGCCATCGTTTAATTTTTTTTACGCTGGCAGACAAGGCAGGGAAATTGTTTTAATCCGGTATCCGGGTGAAAAACCGCATCATTGCTGGTCCCAGAAAAGATTTTCTCAATCACTTCCTGCCTTTACTTACGGGTCCTCCCCGCTGAAAACAATTACTGCACTTAACTACCTGTTACTAAAAGGTTTAAAAAAAATCAGCCCCCTCTCCTTTCTTTTTAAAAAACTGTCTTATATTAGCCAGAGATAACTTTATAGGGAGACCCGAACCTCTAAAACCGGGGGCGAATGCCGAAAAGCCATAAGAGTAGGCTCCAAAACCAAAATCAACCAACTTATGAATTTAATTGACAGGGCTAAGAATATTTTGCTTACGCCTAAAACAGAATGGGATGTTGTTAACAATGAGACCCCAGATACCACTAAAATTCTTACAACCTATGTTGTGCCATTGGTAGCAATTGGAACAGTTGCTGCATTTATTGGATGGGCCTTAATTGGAAAATCATATGGATTTGGCTTTAAACTTAAAAGCACTGAGTTGGGAATCAGGTACGCCCTGATCGCTGCAGTTGCAGGTATCGCAAGTACATTTTTGATGGCCTTTGTAGTGGATGCTCTTGCTCCTACTTTCAAATCAGAAAAGAATTTTGGAAAATCGTTCCAGTTAGCAGCCTACTCCTATACTGCAGGATGGGTAGGAGGCATATTTAATATTATACCATCCTTGGCAATTATAGCATCATTAATAGGTTTATACGGATTATACCTCTTGTATCTTGGCTTACCTAAACTGAAAAAAACTCCTCAAGATCAAGTTACAGGTTATTTTGTTGCAAGCTTGGTTACTATGATCGTTGCTTCTCTTGTTATTGGGATGATTCTTGCAGCTATCCTGATTCCAAAGGTGGGTGGTATTCGATTATAAACTACTAATGTCTACATAATTATAATAAAAAAAGCCCGTCGCATATTGAGACGGGCTTTTTTTATTACACTAACTCCGCTTTTAAGAATACAGCGGTATAACTCTCCTTATTCTTTACCAACTCCTCCGGCGTTCCTTCAAATAATATCCTTCCACCACCATCGCCACCCTCCGGGCCAATATCAATAATATGGTCCGCTACTTTTATCACATCCATATTATGTTCTATCACCAGCACAGTATTACCCCTGTCGGCTAATTTATTAAGCACTTCCAGCAGGTGCTGTATATCTTCAAAGTGTAAACCGGTCGTTGGTTCATCCAGAATATAAAATGTTTTACCCGTATCCCGCTTCGATAGTTCGGTGGAAAGTTTCACCCGCTGCGCTTCACCCCCGCTCAGTGTTACCGCAGACTGGCCCAGAGTGATATACCCCAACCCCACTTCCTCCAGCACTTTTATCTTGCGGTAGAGATACGGCACATTTTGAAAAAACTCCACGGCCTCTTCCACAGTCATTTCCAGCACATCCGCAATAGACTTTCCTTTATAGCGGATCTCCAGCGTTTCCCTGTTATAGCGTTTCCCATTACACTTTTCGCAATGCACATACACATCCGGCAAAAAATTCATTTCAATCACCCGCATACCGCCGCCTTCACACACATCACAGCGGCCGCTTTTTACATTAAAAGAAAAACGGCCTGCATTATACCCGCGGATCTTTGCCTCCGGTATAGAAGCAAATAAAGTACGTATCTCTGTAAAGAAACCACAATAGGTAGCCGGGTTACTTCTTGGTGTACGGCCTATGGGCGACTGGTCTATTTCGATCACTTTATCAATATGCTCCAGCCCTTTCACTGATTTATACTCCAGCGGCACCATCTTGGAGCCATACGCATGTTTGGAAAGAATAGGATATAATGTTTCATTGATCAGCGTAGACTTGCCGCTACCACTTACGCCCGTCACACAAATGAATTTGCCCAAAGGAAATTTTACTTCCACATTCTGCAGGTTATTACCCTTAGCACCTTTCAGCTCCAGGAATTTGCCGCTACCTTTTCTTCGCTCCGCCGGAATATCGATGCGGTGATGCCCATTCAGATAACCGGAGGTAAGTGTATTCAATTTTAATAAGCCGGAAGGATCGCCTTGTGCTACAATTCTACCGCCATGAAAACCTGCTTTCGGGCCAATATCAATCAGGTGATCAGCAGCCAGCATAATATCCTTATCATGCTCCACCACCAATACACTGTTGCCAATATCCCGCAGGTTCTTTAAGGCATCTATCAGGCGGTGATTATCCCGCTGATGTAAACCGATAGAAGGTTCATCCAATATATAAGTAATGCCCTGCAATTGAGAGCCGATCTGCGTAGCCAGTCGTATCCGCTGCGATTCTCCACCGCTCAGCGATTTGGACGGGCGGTATA
>JAEUVL010000664.1 GCA_016786965.1 Chitinophagaceae bacterium | reverse complement strand
GAAAGACTTCAGCGAGAACTTTCATCAAAAAGCGTTGTTGCTGGAGCAACTGGAATCCCGCTTGCAGGTAAAGGGTGCAGAAGATACCGAACTGCTGGAGCAATTGCGCCAAAGCACCCTGCTGACCGATGAGCAATGGATCGCTTTCCGCCAGATTTTTGATAAAGTGCATGGTGGTTACCTCATCCGCTTAAAAGAAAAACTGCCCGACCTTACCCCGGCCGAGATCCGCTACATGGCCCTGGCCAAACTGCGCTTTAGTAATAAAGAAATGGCCTCGGCCCTGGGCATCTCCCAGCAAACCGTGCGGGTTACGGCCCACCGCCTGCGTAAAAAGCTCTCTTTGCCTGAAGAAGGCTCACTGGCCGAACTGGTTGATTCCATTTAAGAAATCTCCCAAACCTACTGCAGCACGGCGTTTCAGCGTTGAAACGAAATTGAAACGCCCCTGAAATGCTTTTGTAATGCCCGGAATTTGGCATCCGCCTTTTCATGCCCGCATATTTGTGCCAAACCATTTGCCCTATCCTTTCAATATACTTTCTATGACCGGCACTTTTTCTAAAAGAACCCTGCAACTGATCATTGTACTCCTTCTGCTCATTCTGCTGTCGGCGGTATGGGTCTGGTACGGGGTGCAGCTGAAAAAAATTGAATTGAAAAAGGAAAACATTACGGGCTTCGCAAAAACCAATTCACCCTGAAGCTCCGGATCGTACGGAAACATCTGTTACCCTTTGGCATAAACCCTTTTTAACCATACTACTTCAAACGAACACAATGAAAAAAGCATTCATCCTCACCATTCTCTATCTCATCACCGGTTATTGCGGAATGGCGCAAACCATCCGTTATGTAAAACCGGTAGCCGCTGGAACAGGCTCAGGCAACTCCTGGGCCAACGCCAGTGCCGACCTGCAGGCTATGATCAATGCCTCTGTGGCCAACGACGAAGTTTGGGTAGCCACAGGTACTTATTATCCCACCGCCACCACCGACCGCACCATTTCATTTGTGATGAAAGCCGGCGTAAAAATTTATGGTGATTTTCCCGGTACGGGCAATCCCGTGTTTGCAGACCGCAACCTCGCCTTGTATGAAACCATCTTAAGCGGTGATATTGACAGAAACGACGGGCCCAATTTTGCCAACAACTCCGGCAACAGCTTCCATGTGGTGAGTAATGATAACAATGGCTTAACCAGTACTGCCGTTTTAGATGGATTTACCATTATGGGTGGCAATGCAAATGGCAGCATCATAAATAATCAAAGGAATGGGGCTGGTATGCTCAATGTTTCCGCTTCGCCCAAACTGGTTAATGTAATTTTTTCGTTCAATAATGCCGCTAGCAGTGGCGGCGGCCTCTATAACCAGTCATCCTCACCGGAACTGTACAATGTTATCTTTTCCGGTAATAATGCGGGCAGCCAGGGGGGCGCCATAGCCAATTCAAGCGCTTCTCCCTTCATCGCCAATGCTATTTTCTGGGACAACAATGCCGGTATTAGTGGTGGTGCTTTGCAAAATTTAACCTTATCATCAGCGCCAATTATTAAGAACAGTATTTTCTGGGGCAACACAACGGGGGGAACCACTGTAAGCAATATTTCCGGCGGCTCAACTTCAGTTACCTACTCCGATTTAGAAGGTGGTTTTACCGGTACAGGTAATATCAATCAAAACCCCTTATTCGTAAATGCTGCCGACCCGGATGGAGCCGATAATAAAATGGGCACGGCGGATGATGGGTTGAAGCTGTTGCCCT
>JAEUVL010000648.1 GCA_016786965.1 Chitinophagaceae bacterium | reverse complement strand
TCTTTTACCGGGCCAAAAATTCTTTCGCAGAACAAACCATCTCTTTCAGGTTTGTACGTACGATAGTTGATCGTTTCGGGCTTTAATATCTCACCATAACTTCTCTCCAGGATAGTATCAGGCGAAGCAAGACCAATTGTGATCTTTGAAAAAGCCGCTTTGGGACGATTTTCTTTTTTGATAGCCATATTAATGTTACTAGTTTCTTGTTATTTTATCTTGTTTGCTAACCTACCGGTTCTCTCACTGCGTCCTGCTGCATTCTTTGTTCAGCACATTTATTCGAATTTGAGATCCAATCCCAAACCTCTCAGTTCATGCACCAATACATTGAATGATTCAGGTACACCGGCTCTTGGCACATTCTCTCCTTTAACGATAGACTCATAAGTCTTGGCACGGCCAATGATATCATCCGACTTGATCGTCAATAATTCCTGGAGAATGTTGGATGCACCATAGGCTTCCAGTGCCCATACCTCCATCTCACCAAAACGCTGCCCACCGAACTGAGCTTTACCACCCAACGGTTGTTGTGTGATCAAGCTGTATGGTCCGATAGAACGGGCATGCATCTTATCATCCACCATGTGGTGCAGTTTGATAACATAGATGATACCTACGGTCGCTTTTTGGTGGAATTTCTCTCCGGTTTCACCATCATACAGGTAAGTGTGACCGTACATTGGTATGTCGGCTTGCTTACAGTATTCAGCTATTTCATCTACAGATGCACCATCAAAGATTGGGGTTGAAAACTTCAGGCCCAATTTCTGACCAGTCCATCCAAGGATGGTTTCATAGATCTGTCCGAGGTTCATACGGCTGGGTACACCCAATGGGTTCAGCACTACATCCACAGGAGTTCCATCTTCCAGGAATGGCATATCCTCATGGCGAACGATCTTAGCAACAATACCTTTATTACCGTGACGTCCGGCCATCTTATCACCCACTTTAAGCTTACGCTTTACCGCCAGATAAACTTTCGCCAGCTTCAATACACCAGCAGGCAATTCATCACCGATGCTGATATTGAATTTCTCTCTTTTGTAACGACCCAACTCTTCGTTGAACTTGATATTATAGTTGTGCAAGAGGGTGTTGATCTGTCCATCAACTTTAGCGTCACCGGTCCAACCCAGCGGGTTGATGTTGGCATAATCTAAACCACGAAGATTTTTCTCCGTGAACTTAGCGCCTTTGCCAATTTGGATTTCACCGAAATTGTTGCTTACACCGGCAGAAACATGATTGGCAAGCAATGCTGTTAGTTTTTCCAGCAATACTTCCATCAGATCTGTTTCATTCTTCTCGTGCATCTTCTCCAGCTTCTCCATCATCGCTTTCTCTCTCACTTTCGCATTCTTATCTTTTTTAGCTCTCTGGAAGAGTTTCTTACCGATCACCACACCTTCTACACCATTCGGCGCTTTCAGTGAAGCATCTTTGGCATCACCTGCTTTATCACCAAAGATGGCACGGAGCAGTTTTTCTTCCGGCGTTGGGTCAGACTCGCCTTTTGGAGTGATCTTACCAATAAGGATATCGCCTTCTTTTACCTGGGCACCAATCCGGATGATACCATTTTCATCTAGGTCTTTTGTGGCCTCTTCAGAAACGTTGGGAATATCCGGCGTCAGTTCTTCTTCACCCAGTTTAGTATCTCTTACTTCCAGTTCATATTCGGAAATGTGAACGGAGGTAAACATATCTTCTTTTACCACTCTTTCGCTGATAACGATAGCATCCTCAAAGTTGTAACCTTTCCATGGCATGAACGCCACTTTCAGGTTTTTACCTAGGGCCAGTTCGCCGTTTTGCGTAGCATATCCTTCAGTCAGGAAGTCACCTTTTTTCACCTTCTGTCCTTTCTTTACAGCAGGGTTCAGGTTGATACAGGTTTCCTGGTTTGTTTTGATGAATTTCGTAAGACGATATATCCTCAGGTCATCTTCAAAGCTTACCAGTTTTTCCTGCGCATCACGGTCGTAACGGACGTGTATCTCATTTGCGTCTACAAACTCCACAACACCATTTCCATCTGCATGGATCTGGATCCTTGCGTCTCTTGCTGCTTTTCCTTCCAATCCAGTGCCTACGATAGGCACATCAGGGCGCAGCAATGGTACAGCCTGGCGTTGCATGTTTGACCCCATCAGGGCACGGTTAGCATCATCATGCTCAAGGAATGGGATCAATGAAGCACTCAAACCAACAATTTGGTTTGGAGCAACGTCCATGAATTCCACTTCGCTTTTTTCTAATATTGGGAAGTCACCAGTTTGACGACTTACGATTTTCTCTTCCTGGAAATTACCTTTCTCATCCAATGGCGTATTGGCCTGGGCAATTTTAGCCAGATCTTCTTCTTCTGCACTGAGGAAACTTAACTCCTTCATGTTCACTTTTCCCTCATTTACCCTGCGGTATGGAGTTTCTATGAAACCCATATCATTGATCTTTGCATGCACACAAAGTGTAGAGATAAGACCGATGTTTGGTCCTTCCGGTGTTTCAATAGTACACAAACGACCGTAGTGGGAATAGTGCACGTCACGTACCTCGAAACCTGCTCTTTCACGACTCAAACCACCAGGCCCGAGCGCTGAGATACGACGTTTGTGAGTGATTTCTGACAGTGGATTCGTCTGATCAAGGAACTGTGACAACTGCGATGTTCCAAAGAAGGAGTTGATCACAGAAGACAGAGTTCTTGCATTAATCAGGTCAACAGGGGTAAATACCTCGTTGTCCCTTACATTCATCCTTTCACGGATAGTACGGGCCATACGGGCCAGACCAACACCGAACTGAGCATACAACTGCTCTCCTACTGTACGCACACGACGGTTGCTCAGGTGATCGATATCATCGATCTCAGCTTTACCGTTGGTTAAACGTACCAGGTATTTTATGATCAGGATAATATCTTCTTTGGTCAGTGTTTTCTTCTGCAGCGGCAGGTCTACATTCAGCTTGCGGTTGATCTTATAACGACCAACTTCTCCGAGATCATAACGTTTATCGCTGAAGAATAACTTATCGATGATACCGCGGGCTGTTTCATTATCCGGTGCATCAGCGCCACGCAATTGGCGATAGATGAACTGGACCGCTTCCAGTTCACTGTTAGAAGTATCTTTATTCAGAGTATTGTAGATAATGGCATAATCTCCACCCACATCTTCCCGCTGAATGAATACGCTGTTCACTTCCATTTCAGAAATGGTAGTGATCGCCTCTTCATCAAGCACGGTATCCCTTTCCATCACAATCTCATTTCGTTCGATAGAAACCACCTCTCCGGTATCTTCATCCACAAAGTCTTCCACCCAGGTACGGAGTACACGGGCAGCCAGGCGTTTGCCCACATATTTGGACAAAGTCTTTTTATCTGTTTTTACCTCATCAGCCATACCAAACAGCTCCAGAATATCCTTATCTGTTTCATAGCCGATAGAACGCAACAACGTTGTTACAGGGAATTTTTTCTTACGGTCGATATAAGCATACATCACATTGTTGATGTCCGTTGCAAATTCCATCCAGGCGCCTTTGAAAGGAATAACCCGGGCAGAATAGATCTTTGTTCCGTTGGGGTGAACAGACTGACCGAAGAATACACCCGGTGAACGGTGTAATTGAGAAACTACTACCCGTTCAGCTCCGTTGATAACAAAAGTACCACGGGGAGTCATGTAGGGTATATTGCCCAGGAATACGTCTTGAACAATAGTTTGGAAATCGACGTGTTCCTCATCATTACAACTCAAACGGAGTTTGGCTTTCAGGGGAACTGCATAAGTCAGTCCACGTTCCATACACTCCTCGATAGTGTAGCGGGGCGGGTCAATAAAGTAGTCTAAAAACTCCAGTACGAAAATGTTCCGTGTATCGGTGATCGGAAAATTTTCTTTGAACACACGAAACAAGCCTTCGATATTCCGCTTGTCCGGAGTTGTTTCTAACTGGAAGAATTCTTTAAAGGACTGAATCTGTACTTCAAGCAGGTCGGGTGTTTCAGCCAGGTGCTTGATCTTACCAAAATCCACTCTTGAGTTCACTTTAGTTGAAGACATATGCGTAAAACCGGTTTTACAACGTTGAGGACACACAAATCACTTACAGGCTCTCATTTTTTTCAAAATAAAAACCCATGAAAGTCAATTACTTACACATGATTTGGGATGTCAAAATATATTTGGCCAAAATAAAGGATGGCAAAGGTAAGGATTTATATTTCTCAACCAAGAAAAGTTTGCTCACAAGAACCCGGCCAAAATACATCAAACTTATCTCATTCAAACATCACTTAATTATTTATATTGCGCAAAATCCGTATATGAAACTCAGCGAATTTCTTACTGATTACCTGACCTTTACAAAAAAAGACCGGATCGGGATTATCGTATTGCTTTTAATTATCACAGGTGTTTTTTTTCTGCCAAAAATCATTTCTAATTCTTCCGGAAACACATCTTCCGCACCGGTTGATACCACTTGGATTATGGCCATGAAACGATTGGAACAAAAAGTGCCCGGAATTACAGAATCCCATTATGCAGATAATAACAGTGTCAATTATCAGTTTGACAGACAGGTCAGTTATCCTGGCAAACCTAATGGTGAATTATTTTACTTTGACCCTAATACCCTTTCGGCTGATGGATGGCAAAAACTGGGGTTGCGGGAAAAAACGATCCGAACCATTCAAAATTATCTCAGTAAAGGTGGTCAGTTTAGAAAGCCTGAAGACCTTCAACGGGTATATGGGTTGTTTCCCGATGAGTTTGAGCGCTTGTTCCCATATATCAGGATCGAGGTGCCGCAAAGGGAGAATGCCAATGCGGGTTTCCCTGATAACAGGCCGCCTGGAGAAATGGTGACCAAAAACTATGCACCCCGCTACTCAATTGTAAACCTGAATACTGCCGACACGTCGGCATTGATCGCTTTACCCGGCATCGGTAGTAAACTGGCTTTGCGGATAATCAATTTCAGGGATAAACTCGGAGGCTTTTATACGGTAAACCAGGTAAGCGAAACTTTTGGCCTGCCTGATTCCACTTTTCAAAAAATAAAACAATACCTGGTCGCTGAAAGCAATGCTGTCCGAAAAATAAATATCAATACTGCCACGGTTGATGAATTAAAAGCACACCCCTATATCAAATGGGCGATTGCCAATCCTATCATTGCATACCGGAAAGAACACGGCCCTTTTGTGAAAGTGGAGGATATTAAAAAAGTGATGGCCGTGACGGAGGATATATACCAAAAGACAGCCCCATATCTTTCTGTAGAATAAAAACCCTTTGCATAGCTACAAACTACACAAAGGGCTCAATTATATGTCAGTAATCAGAATAATTAATATCAATCCCGAAAGTAACCAGGATTGATATCCAATCATTTATTGTGATTAAGCGATCTCAACATCAGCGCCAGCTTCTTTCAGCTTAGCGGCGATATCTTCAGCTTCAGCTTTAGAAACACCTTCTTTGATGTTCTTTGGAGCTCCGTCAACCAGATCTTTTGCTTCTTTCAAGCCCAAACCAGTGAGGTCTTTAACGATCTTCACTACGTTCAGTTTGGAAGCACCACCATTCTTCAACACTACGTTGAAAGCGGTCTTCTCTTCTGCTGCGGCTGCACCTTCGCCACCACCTGCTGCTACAACTACTGCAGCTGCTGCTGGTTCAATACCATACTCTGATTTTAAGAAGTCAGCCAATTCCTGTACTTCTTTTACTGTTAAGGCTACAAGGCCTTCTGCTAATGCTTTTACGTCTGCCATTTTGTTTGAATTTTTACCGTTTTCATTCTCCCAATTGGAGTCCAACGGCGGTTTTAAAAAAATTGTTATTTCGTTTCTATTTTAGACACATCCCGACAGTGTATAAGTATCTCATCTAAGGAAAACATTCTTAAGTCTTCCAATTAACCTGTTATGACATTACTCTGTTGCAGCCGGAGTAGCTTCTGCTCCAGCAGCTTTCTGCTCGTGGTGGTGCAATAATGCGGCCAGTACACGTTTAGCAGGAGATTGCAACAAGCCAATAACTTCACCGATAAGCTCATTCTTAGTTTTGATCTGGGTCAGCGCTTTCAGTTGATTATCACCAGTGTACACATCGCCATTGATGAAAGCAGCCTTTAATACCGGTTTCTCACCATTGCTTTCCTTACGGAAGGAACTGATGATCAGAGCCGGCTCTTTGGGATTCTCGGAAAACATCAGGGCTGTTACTTTATGCAGCGAATCATACATGCCTGCATATTTTTCATTGTCTAATGATTCCAGCGCTTTTTTGATAAGCGTATTCTTTGCCACTTTCATTTCAACGTCCTTGCTGAAACAGGCACGGCGCAATTTACCTACCTGTGCTACCGTCAGTGATTCTGTATCGGCAACGTAGAAGTTATTATATTGAGAGAACTTGCTTTTCAGCACTTCTATCACTTCGTTTTTTTGATCTTTAGTCATTGTATTAAGTTTTGACTGGTCGAAAATGTTGTTTGTCTGCAAACTTCCCTGTCGGAAAATTCAGCTCTTAATGTATAAATGCTTTTGCATCAATAGCAATGCCAGGGCTCATAGAGCTGGCCATGCTGATTCCTCTTACATAAGTTCCTTTGGAGGATGATGGCTTTGCTTTCAGGATGGCATTGATCAGCTCCTGGCTGTTCTCTGCAATCTTTTCCGGGGTAAAGCTGATACGTCCGATTGAAGCATGAACGATACCTACTTTATCCACTTTGAAAGCGATCTTACCGCCTTTTACATCATTGATAGCGTTAGCCACATCGTTGGTAACAGTTCCTGTTTTAGGGTTAGGCATCAGGTTACGTGGACCTAACACTTTACCCAGTTTACCAATCTTGGGCATTACAGACGGAGTAGCGATGATAACATCTACATCTACCCAGCCACCTTCGATCTTCGTTACAAATTCATCCAGACCAACATAGTCGGCGCCGGCTGCTTTTGCTTCTGCTTCTTTATCAGGTGTGCAAAGTACTAATACTCTTTTTGTTTTACCAGTACCGTGTGGCAGAGAAACCGTGCCACGGATAGCCTGGTCAGCTTTTTTGGGATCTACACCCAAACGGATGTGCAGATCAACAGAAGCGTCAAATTTGCAGGTGGTAATGCTTTTTACCAATGCTGAAGCCTCTTTTAATGAATATGTTTTATTGCCGTCCACTTTTGCGTTTACGACTTTTCTTTTTTTGCTAATGAATGCCATTGTAATTCGTTTAAAAGGATTCTAGAATTAGTTTTCCCATGGAGCTTTACCTTCCACGTTAAGGCCCATGCTGCGGGCAGTTCCGGCTACCATTTTCATGGCACTTTCCACTGTAAAGCAGTTCAGATCAGGCATTTTGTCTTCTGCAATTGCCTTTACCTGTTCCCAGTTTACTTTACCTACTTTGGAACGGTTACTTTCTTTGGAACCCTTTTGAATTTTGGCTGCTTCCATCAACTGAATTGCTGCAGGAGGTGTTTTCAACACGAAGTCGAAACTCTTGTCAGTATAAACAGTGATCAATACGGGGATTACTTTACCTTGTTTGTCCTGTGTTCTTGCATTGAACTGTTTGCAGAATTCCATGATGTTGATACCCTTGGAACCCAGCGCAGGACCGATCGGAGGTGCGGGGTTGGCCTGGCCACCCTTGCACTGCAGCTTTACATAGCCGCTGATTTCTTTTGCCATTTTTAAATCTTTTTTGGTTTTAACGACCTTTCGATCAAGGCTTTATGCCAGACTACTTGGTCTCCCAAATTCCTTACCCGCCAACAGGCGGATTTCAAAAGAACTAATTGGGGCGGCAAAGATAGGGGCAAATGCTGTACAGGCAAAGGTTTTGTCGTTTTTTTTACGAGGCAAAGCCATGGCATCTCTTCAAATGCTCTTTTGTTCCTCTTCCGTAATTAGGAACGCAACTTTAGTTCCGATCATTGATTGTTGAGCCTGACCCGTCTTAAGGAAGGATTCTACACATCACTACCCCTTAAGCCTATTCAGCAAATACAGCCATATGCTGGTTTTTAAGCCATAATCTGTTGATAATGAGTTGGTATAAGTAATTAAGGCTCAGGTTTGACCATTTCTGACCTAGCTTGGACATCTTCAGAGATCGTTTGGACATGTTTATATCTAGCCAGGATATAAGTAATAATGAGGCTTGACCCGTTCTATCCGAGAATTCCCTACAGATTGACAACGATATTTCTGCCGCATTTTACTCTTTACGAAACCTTACTGTAGCAATTGGTGCCAATACAGCGTTGCCATTGGCCAATACTACGGCCTGCGATGCCTGCAGCACATGAATGTTTTGCTGCGGTACACTGGCTGCATTGTTATATGCAAATACATCCCCATCTTCTGTACCGGCATCGTATGCATATAGGTCAACAGTGGTGTCTGCCAGCCAGGAGTCATTTCTGTACAGATCAAAATTGCTCACACCCACGAACCAGTCAGGTGTTGGTCCTAGCATAGAGGCAAAACTCACTTTTGAGAAATTACTGTTACAATAGATATTTACATTAGCGCTGCTGGTAGTTGAGGGCGCTACAAACAATAGTAATGATAACCCATTCCCTTTGTTTATAGTTGAATCTATTTCGGCCAGCACAGGCCCTCCTCCACCCGTTTCCGCCAACACTTCTATGCCATAGCTGGTTTTTGCACCGTCCTTCCATAAACTGGCGCTGCTATTATGAACCATACCGATAAATGTAGTATAGTGAGCCCCAGGCGGAACTGTAAAGGCTGGCGAACTCCATTTCCCGCTAATAGTAATTGTATACCGGGCTTCGGTAAATGAGGATGGAACCATCCTGTCGTCCTTTTTGCAGGAAGATATTATGATTGCTATTGCGATAAAAAAAATGGTACGTTTCATAGTATAATATTCAGGAGTAAAACTATCAGTAATAATTAATAAAAGATGTCAGACAGCTTACTATATACTAGAAAAGTCTGTGGGTGGATTTAACAGAAGTTTTCCCTCTCTATAGTTTACTGACTCAAACTTCATATAGTAGTCAAGGATTTATAAATGGAAAAACACCGACTAAATGCTTACCGGCTAATTTAGTACTCACAGAAGCCTCAGGTAAATAATAACTCCAAATTTTATACACTAATGTCTTGAGCAGTATTTAATATTTTAACTGCTTCTCTCTTTCACAGATATTTGTACAAAGAAATATTGTAATAAATGGGTATTGAAAAGGACATCAAAGCAAAGAACTTCATCAGCAATTTTCAAAAAGCAATGGTGAACCTATATTTTACTTCTAAATGGTGGAACCAACAAACAGATACCATATTTAGCAAGTATGATATCCAAGCACAGCATTTCAATATTCTGCGGATTTTATCTGGAAATAATAAGCAGCCAAAAGCCATAAAAGAAATTAAAGAGGTAATCATGGACAAAGGAAGTGACGTTACCCGCCTCATTGATAAATTAGTAAAAATGGAGCTGGTCAGCCGGGAGTTGAATCCCGACAACAGGCGGGAAATGCTAACTATGATCACACTCAAAGGATTCAGGCTTTGTGAAACAATTGTAGCCCAGCTTACCGCACTCATTAAACAAACGGATAACCTCACAGAAAAGGAGGCAATTGAACTGAACAGACTACTTGACAAAGTACGGGGATAATATTTTTTTATTACTAAATATGTTGTAACAAATATTGTTTGAACAAATTAAATGTAGGTTTGTTATACCTTCCAAAGCAAACATTATGAAACAACTAATCATGATCCTGTTAGTCGGCTTGTTGCATGAATCTTTAAGAAGCCAAACAACCTTTGAGCAGTTTGAACATGGTAAAGCCAATGTTAATGGCATTAGTATGCATTATAGAAAAGCAGGAACTGGTAAGTCTGTACTTCTGCTGCATGGCTGGCCACAGCATTCTCTAATGTGGCATGCCGTTGCCCCTAAGCTGGTGGATGCCGGCTACCAGGTCATTGCGCCAGATATGAGAGGTGTTGGAGGCTCTTCAATTCCTGATACGGGCTATGATAAAAAAACGATGGCGGAAGATGTTTACCAATTGCTACAACAATTGAAAATCAACAAACTTATTATAGCTGGTTATGACTTGGGTTCTAATGTAGCTTATAGTTTAGCGGCGGCTCATCCTGAAATAGTTGAGAAAATTGTAGTGATGGAATTTGGCATGCCTGGTTTTGGTTACGAGGAATTTATGGCTCCCAATCCCCAGTGGGATAATAGTTCAAACTGGCACCTTAGCCTTTTTACCCTCCCAGATATAGCGGTGATGGCTTTCCAGGGAAAAGAACAAGAGCTTCTTTCCTGGTTCTTTTGGCATTTGTCTTACAATGCTAGTGCAGTTTCAGCTACTCATTTTAATGAATATCTGAAATTATTAAAAAGACCTGGTGCCCTGAGGGCTGGTGTGATGTACTATGCCAATGTATGGAAGGATGCAAAGAATAATAAAGAACTGGCAAAAGTTAAACTAAAGATGCCCATGCTGGCTGTAGGTGGAGAAGCAAGCGGTGGTCAATGGATTAGCCAATTGTTTCAGCCGCTAGCTGAAAAAATTACCGCTCTTGTTATTCCAAAAGCAGGTCACTGGCTGGGTGATGAAAACCCCGAATTTCTTGCCAATGAATTAATTAATTTTTTTAAAAAATAAATCTTGCAGTGTGGATTTTAAACATTTTAAACATGCGAAGTGCTTTGTAAATGGCATACGCATTCATGTGCGTTATGCCGGCAAAGGGCAGGCAGTATTATTGATGCATGGGTGGTTGGGGACTTCCTATTCTTGGCGGCATGTAGCTCCTAAACTCATTGATGCAGGTTACCAGGTAATTTGCCCTGACATGCGGGGAAATGGTGATAGTGATAAGCCAATTTCGGGATATGATGGATTAACACTGGTGGAAGATATGCGCCAGTTGTTGTTCCAACTGGGTGTAACAGGCAAGGTACATGTTGCCGGTTGGGATATGGGGGCATTACCGGCATATCTCTTTGCTGCCACTTACCCAAATGAAACTACTTCTCTCACTTATATTGATGAACCTTTACCCAGTGTAAACCTTCATACACTCACCACTTTCACTAAAGAAAATTTTGGCGGTTTTTGGCATTTTGGTTTTAATAGTGCCGACCATTTGCCTGAATTGCTCATAGGTGGGAAAGAAAGACAATTCTGGAATTTCCTATATAGCCTTATGCTTTTTAATCCGGCAAGTATTACCGAAGAAGATAAAGATGAATACATGCGGACATATGCCGCAGCAGGCGGTATAAGAGGAAGTTT
The DNA here is from genome assembly GCA_016786965.1 of Chitinophagaceae bacterium. Lineage (GTDB taxonomy): Bacteria > Bacteroidota > Bacteroidia > Chitinophagales > Chitinophagaceae > JJ008. The sequence continues at coordinate 1,360 of JAEUVL010000648.1, read as the reverse complement.
GGGATGGTATAAAGAAGCATTGGTGACCACCGATCAGTTTGCTGCAGCCATCGCAAAAGGAAAGTTATCGATGCCCGTAATGGGCATCGGCGGGCAATATGGCACACCCTATACGCAAAGTCAGCTATCAGTTATCAGCGATAACGTACACGGAGGTATCATACCTGAATGCGGACACATGGTGGCCGAAGAGCAGCCTGATGCATTGGTAAAATACCTGCTTGAATTCTTTAACGCATAGTGTAAGCAATCAATTATTTCTCCTATGAAATTCCTTTTGTTGCCCGTTTGCTTTTATTGTATAAGTTGTCTGAAGGCGGGAGCTCAAAAAAGGCCTCCTTTTCAGGTCTTGCGCTTTGAGGAGAGTTATGAATTTCTTTCAGATACTTCTGTAAAAAAAACAAAATTGGATGCTTTAAAAAGTATAAGAGTGGGGAAAGATAATTATCTCTCAATAGGCGGAGAAATCAATCAAACATTTGAATATGTGTCATCCCCTTTTGCGACCCAAAAAGAAGACGCTTATTGGTTATCCAGAGTAATGTTACATGCAAATCTTACAATTAAAAAAAATATAAGGCTGTTTGGAGAACTGGCGAACGGAGTTATAAATGGAAGAAATGGCGGAGCCAGAACAATTGACAAAGACGAACTATACGTTCTGAATCTTTTTGCTGAATGGCGAAAGAAGAATATTGTGGTCAGAATCGGAAGACAGGAATTATCCTACGGAGGAGAAAATCTTATCTCTGTTAGAAACGGTACCAATGTCCGATACACATTTGATGGTGCAAGGCTGATATGGACAAAAAACTACTTGACGATTGATGGTTTTGTGACCAGTTATGTAAATACAAAACCAGGCGTTTTTGATAATCCTGTTATCAGTATCAAGGATAATATTGTTTGGGGTATTCATATCAGCAGGAAGAAGAAAATAGCATTACCTGAACTTTCAATGTACTACATGGGTTATAAAGATCCACAGGCTTTTTATAATCAATATAAAGGAAAGGAATACCGACATTCAGTTGGGATAAGATATAATAAACCTAATGGGAATTTCAATTATACATTCGCAGCAGTTTATCAGACCGGCAAGGCAGACACATTAAAGGTAAATGCCTTCCAGATAGCTATTATTGGGACTTATGGAATAAAGAAAACACCGTTAAAAATTGGAGTTAATACTTATTTATCATCCGGAGATAAAAACCCGGATGATAAAACCATATCCAGTTTCAATCCTTATTTTCCTCAACAGGCAAGCTTCAGAGGAGCGATGGCCACAAGAGTATTCCCCATGAATGTGGCTTTCTTAGGGCCAAGATTAGATATAAACCTCTATCCTTTTGTTATT
>JAEUVL010000616.1 GCA_016786965.1 Chitinophagaceae bacterium | reverse complement strand
TTTCCTGAATACCCCGACAGCAAGCCTTACAAACTTACCCAGATGAATGTGCTCGCAGGTTTTGGCGCCAAATACTATTTGAAAGAAAATATGTACATCGGCCTTGAGATACTGCACCGCAAATTATATACTGACTATGTGGATGATGTAAGCCATGACTATTACATCGACCCGATTCATTTTGATGCAAACCTCGCACCCGCAGATGCGGTAACAGCAAGAAGATTGTATTACAGGGGTACCTATTCATTCCCCACCAGTCTTCCTTACCAGGAGTTTGCTGAAAGAGGTGACCCCAAACAAAATGATTCTTACTTCTCCAGTATCATCAGGCTCGGATGGCGCCTGAATAATTCTGCCTCCACCAAGCACCTGAAATGTCCCGTATTTTATTAATCACTATACACCCGAACCACTATGAAACAAAATTTTACCACTATGAAACTAACAGCCGCAGCGATAATATCCTGTTGCCTGTTAGTAAACCAGGCCGCACACGCAGAGGCAAAGCCTTACAGCAACTTCACACTCTCTAGCGGAGATGAAGAAGACCCCAAAGAAAAGAAGCCGGCCAAAAAAACAAAAGAAAAAGCCGCCAGGTTTGTATCCCTGAATAATGATGCAGTAAAGATCTATCCCGACATCATTAAAAGAGAAATGCATGTGGTGGCAAAAGACAATAAAGGAAAAGAGATCACCTTTTTTGTATTTGATGTACAGGGCACACTTGTACAGCAATACCAAATGAAAGCAAAAGATCATTACCGTGTTTCCGGGCTGAAAAAAGGAACATACATATACCGTGTCTTCAGTGGCGATGAAGAAACAGCCACCGGGAAATTTGATATCCGGTAAAAAATTATAAAGTACGCCGTGTCCATAAGCGGCAGGGAGCTTAATAAAATCTGATACCCTGGTTGAAGAAACCTGATCCGTTCTCTATTGGTACTCTCATTATGTATACAATTTTATTAATTACTCTCTGCCTTGCTTATGGATTCAAAAGCCGACTAGTTTAAGTAGTAAGAGTTGACAAGTAACACATCCTTTCAACATATCAACGAGTTAACTTGTCAATCAACCCCAACCCAGAGTTCTTTTAATTGTCATAACTAAGAAACCCGTACAAGAACTGCCATCGTTTAATTTTTTTTACGCTGGCAGACAAGGCAGGGAAATTGTTTTAATCCGGTATCCGGGTGAAAAACCGCATCATTGCTGGTCCCAGAAAAGATTTT
>JAEUVL010000611.1 GCA_016786965.1 Chitinophagaceae bacterium | reverse complement strand
GCAGACAGGCTGGCTTATATACAAAACACCACTTCTCCAACCGGTATCAATACAGCAATGACGCCTGCTGTTTCGCTCAGCGCCAATGATATTAACGCAAACCGTGACCTTGATTTTGTGGAACAGGTAAGGATCACATCTACCGGGACTCTTGCGGGTTCGCCGGTGGACGTATTTGCTGTAAATGGTGTGGTTAGTTTTACCACTCTTACACATACTGCTTTAGGTACAGGTCTTACATTAAATGCAGAGAGGACCAATACACTCGATTGGGATGTGGTGAGTAACGCATTTGATATTATTGTGGCTTCTTCTGCATCAGATTATTTCAGGTCGCAGGCTACCGGCAACTGGAATGTTGCTGCAACCTGGGAATCTTCTCCTGACAATGCCACCTGGCAACCGGCAACACTAGTGCCAGATTTTAATGCTAATACTATTTATATCAGAAATACACATGTTGTAACAGCTAACACAGCCATTACTGTAGACCAGGTTGATGTTCAATCTGGTGGAACATTGGTCAACCAGATGCCTTTAAATACAGGAATTACATTTGCCAATGGAGGTGCTGGTGATGACATGGTGATAAGAGCAGGTGGGATCTACCAGGTTATTCCAGTGGATGACTATGCCGATTATAACATTCTCCAGGCAGGGGCAACCATTCATATCGAAAACAGCGGTGTAATTAGTATTGGGAATGGGGGAGCACTTGGAGGAGGAAGTAATCATAACTCTTTCGCTTCCACTTCTGGAAGCTATATATGGGATAACGGGGCCATCTTTGATTGGAATACACTTGGCTTTCCGGGCACATCAGGGGTAACATATTTCCCAGATGCAGCAGCGGGTGTAATTCCCATTTGGCGTTTTACTGTAGCGCCGACCGCTGGTTTTGGTGGAGGCAGCCCGCTGGTCGTAAACGGGGTACTGGAAGCCAATGATGATGTTATTTTTAATGGTAATAGTAATAAGACATTCAGAAACGGAATAACCGGAACCGGCAACGTAACACAAGCTGTATCTACAGGGAGAATGATCATAAATGGCGCAACAGCCGTTTTAGGTGGCACTGGTATCATTTTTCCCAATGCTAACAATCTCGAAATTGGTACAGGTACTATTGTTACAATGACTTCGGCTAAAGCAATTACAGGGGGAGTGGTGCTGCTTTCCAACAGCTATATTGAATTAGGAAATTTTAATCTTTCTGTCAATGGTACTATTGCCGGAGGTACTACTAATTATGTAAGGACAAACGGAACCGGATCGTTGATTCTGGTGAATGTAACTTCTTTAAAGAGTGCACCAATAGGCAATAGTACTTACAACCCGCTTACAATTAATAATGCAAGCGGTCATAACTGGAATCTTCGGGTAGAAGATGCGCTGACTGTTGCTGACCCTACTTTCTTACCTAATATTATTGGTGCGGTACAAAGAGAATGGCATATCACTCCATCAACCAATCCTCCGGCCACCGGTGCTGATATCGTTTTCCAATGGGATGATAGTGATCCTGCACAGGTGGGTGCATCGTATGATGAATTACAGAATGTACAGGTATGGCATGAAGTACCAAGCGGAATGCCCTGGGGTTCAGACTGGATAGCCGCCGGTGTGGCACAAACAGCTACGGGTGCTCCGGGACCTGGAATCAGGACGGCCAGCATTACCGGCTGGACATGGTTCTCTCCATTTGCAGTTTCCAATATCAATTTCCCGTTGCCATTAAAACTCATCACCTTCAATGCAGTGAAAATAAACAGCAGTATGGCCAATCTTAGCTGGGAACTTGCCGGTGTGGCATTGCCCGGTGCCAGCTTTGAAGTGGAAAAATCAGCAGACGGAAGAAGCTTTACCAGCT
>JAEUVL010000072.1 GCA_016786965.1 Chitinophagaceae bacterium | reverse complement strand
GTTGGTGAATGCCAGCAAGTACACTTTATCAGATATCCGTTATTTAGGCTATTGTGAAATAATCTTAGGTTTGATCAATATGTATTTTCCGGGTTATGGCCTTTGGTTCTGGGCGGCAGGGTTTGGGTTGCTGCATATTGTATATGGAACGATAATGTGGGTGAAGTATGAGAAATAACCCCTGTCCCCTAAAGGGGGACTTAGATTGGAGAGTATCTATTTTTTGGATATTGTTATACGAACTGGTAGTTATTGTTTTACCGGCGACAGTTTTCATGGCATCATCGTTGCGTCGCACATTCCAACTTCCTGTTCTTTACTCAACAAAGGATAAATAAAGAATTGAATTTAAATATCAGGAATGGATAAGCTCATTTGGTCTTTAGTAAATATTTTAAAAAGTAGTTCACTCACTGTTCTCAGGGCTGTGAGTGGCGTTCTCCCCTTCCAGGGGGAGTTAGAGGGGGTATTATGAAGAATCCGATCACAGGTTTAAATAAAGTATTTGAAAGCCGCATTCGTTTGGGAGTAATGAGTGTGCTGATGGTAAATGAGGAAGTGAACTTCAACGACCTGAAGCAGATGCTGGAAGTAACGGATGGCAACCTGGCCACCCACCTGGTGAACCTGGAGGAGAATGGCTTTATTAAAATACACAAAGGATTTGTTGGAAAAAAAACAAACACGACCTATGTTATCACCAAAGCGGGAGAGAAGGCTTTTACCGATCATATCACGGCACTGGAAAATATGATCAAAGGAGTGAAATAATTTTTTTTATCCATTCGCTTTGAAATACAAAGTACTTTTTAATATGGACGCTACAAGAAAAAATATCAGCAGGTGGATCATCTTCTTCATGATCATGCTTTTCCTGAGTGGCCTTACTGCTATTCCTGCCGAAACAGGGCTTGCGTTCGCCACCCGTTTATTTCCATTGGGCACAGCCGTTGGCGACTGGCTCGACAAAGTGTACCTGGCACTGCATGATACCAATAACCAATACCCCTTCCTAGCGTATGGGTACGACTGGCTGGCCTTTGCCCATTTTGTGCTGGCTATTCTTTTCATAGGACCATTGAAAGACCCTGTTCGTAATAAATGGGTCATTGAGTTTGGACTTATTGCCTGCCTGCTCATCATTCCGTTTGCGCTGATCGCCGGTCATTTCCGCAGTATTCCCTTCTGGTGGCGGCTGGTGGACTGTTCGTTTGGCATCATCGGTCTGCTGCCTTTAAGTATCTGTCTCAAAAAAATAAATCAATTAGTCTCAATCAACATTAATACTGATCAACAATGGAAACAACCTTACAGGAGACCGTAAAAACGGCCTGGCAAAAAAGTAAATGGATCGTAAAAGGATGTATCATCGGCTTCCTGGCCCTGCTGATGATGATACCGATGCTGTATGTAAAGAACCTGATCTTTGAGCGGGAAGAGCGGCAAAAAGAAGCTGCCCGTGAAATAAGCAGCAAATGGGCGGGTAAACAGAATATCATCGGGCCGGTGATCGGTATCCCTTTCTGGCAAACACAGGAAGGCGATACTGGTACGGCCCGTAAATCAGTCCGGAAGAATATTGCCTATTTCCTGCCCGATAAACTGAACATCACTGCTATGGTGAACCCTAAAGAGAAACACCGTGGTATTTTTAAAGTGATGCTGTATGATACCAAGGCAACGCTCAGCGGAAGCTTTACCAAACCGGCATTTGATAAGCTGGGCATTTCAGCCGAACAGGTGATCTGGAACGAAGCTTTTGTGATCATGAACATTGCTGATAATAAGGGACTGAACGATCAGCTTACCCTGAACTGGAAGGACAGTCTTATTGAACTATCACCGGAAGCCGGCTCTTCCAGTGACAGAATGACAGCACCACTCGCCGCCAGCAGCGCTGAAGATATTGCCAATGTCAATTTTACCACTACCATTGACCTGAACGGATCGGAACAACTGTTCTTTACACCAGTGGGTAAACTGACGACGGTGAACATGGAATCAGCCTGGAAGCATCCCAGCTTTTCGGGCAGTATGCTGCCGCAAACCTCAGATGTGAGTGACAGTGGTTTTAAAGCTTCCTGGAAAAGCATGTCGCACAAGCGAAGCTTTCCGCAGCAATGGATCGGCAATGCCTACCGCCTCGACCATTATTTCCCGCTGCCGGTGGAAGAGAAGCCGGTCCGTTTTGATGGCAGCATCCGTGCCGCTGATGCGCCGCCCGTAACTGCTGCTTCAGTAGGGGCATCTGCATTTGGGGTGGATCTTTTTATTCCGGTAAATGGCTACCAGAAAACACTGCGTACTATCAAGTATGCCCTGTTGTGTATATTATTAACTTTTGCTGCGTTCTTTTTGATAGAGACGGCGCATAAGAAATCTGTGCACCCCTTTCAATACGGACTGGTGGGACTGGCGCTTATCCTGTTTTACACACTGCTGCTTTCTTTTTCTGAATACACAGGTTTCAATACGGCTTATATGATCGCTTCGGCTGCCACTATCGGGCTGATAGCCTGGTTCGTCAAAGGAGTGCTGCAATCCGGCAGGGCCACTTCTGTTTTATCGGTGGTGCTGGTACTGATCTATGCATATGTATTCAGCCTGCTTCAACTACAGGATTATTCTTTACTGCTGGGCAGTATTGGTTTGTTCCTTACACTGGCAGTGGTGATGTATTTCTCTAAAAAACTGCAGTGGTAATGAAGAAGCATTTAAAAAAATACAGAACGGCCGGCCTTATTTTTCTTACGCATAAAGTGGCATTGCCCATAGTGAAACTTATGAGAAGGCCCATACCATTCCGCTATTCAGAATTGGAATTGTATATGCTTCCCGATGGCACACTGGGCAAGGACCTTTATAATTTTCTTGAGCAAAGAAACCTGCCTTTGTTAAAACATTATGCCCGGCATGACATCAAGCATGTTTTGCTGGGATATGATACTACGGATGAAGGGGAAGCCTGCCTGCAATGTTTTATGCTGGGCAACGGGCGGGTCTCTTTCCCTGTGCTGGCCACGGTGGGTTATGCACTGATCACGATGCCGGAATACTGGAGCAGGATGCGTAGTGCTTACCGGCAAGGCAGGCGTTGCAGTTCTTTTCATGGCTGGCCATGGAATGAATTGCTGACGGAACCTACGGTTGAATTAAGAAACAGGATATTCAGACAATGATTGATCTTTTATGGAAACTAATTTTGTTATTTATATCAGGGCGGTGGGGCTTTATGCACTCATCACTTTACCGGCGCTTTTCTTGCCGGTGCTTTATGTGCTGTCCCTCTTCTATGCGTTCTTCTTTGGCTGGTTTGCCTGGGCATTATTCAGTATACTGAGCTGGTGTACGGTGAGCATCACCGCCATTCATCATTACCGTATGCTGCTTCTCACCATTGCCGTACCGGCATCAGTGGCATTTGCTTTCCAGATGATAGAGGTTTTTGATGCATGGGACAATGTGTGGCAATCGGGCGGGTTTCTTTTATTTCCGCTGGCGGCCACCCTTGCAGGATGGGTGAGTTTATTTATATCGGAAAAGAAATTTGCTCCTGCGAAAGGGGAGGAGTTGGTATTAACCCATGAAAATAATGGTATATGAAAAAAGAGTCTTCCTTTTCCTTTCATGCAAGAGGAAAAAGTTTCCGGTTTGCTGCTGCTGGCATTAAAACTTTTTTTGGGGCAGAGCATAATGCCTGGCTGCACCTGGTGGGAACGGTGATCGTTATCATCCTGGCCATTGTATTGCCTGTTTCTGCTGCCGAAGCAGGCGTTCTGGCCGTGGCTGTTGGTATGGTGTGGACGGCTGAATTATTCAATACCGTGATTGAAAAAATAATGGACTTTATTTCGACGGCACAGCATCCGCAGATAAAGTATATCAAAGACCTGTCTGCGGCCGCAGTGCTGCTATCTGCCCTGTCGGCGGCTGCAGCGGGGCTCATCATCTTCATTCCTAAACTGTTCATATGATCAATAGTAAATATTTCCGGCCTTATTCTTTTTCTGCATCAGCCACGGTGCATGAGTGGTTGTTATTATCATCGGTATTCAGCGGTGTGCTGCTGCTGGGGAGGATG
>JAEUVL010000569.1 GCA_016786965.1 Chitinophagaceae bacterium | reverse complement strand
ATGATAACTGGTTGAAAAGGACTTCAAGATCAGGCCCCTTTCAACCAGTTAACTTTTACATCATTCAACTTCTCTTTACTTCAGATTCACTATCTTTTTATCCTTGGGATACTTTACACTATAGCTGAACCGCACTTTTTTACTCTCGCCGGGCTTCAGTTCCAGTTTCCAGGTCAGCACCCCGGTTTCAGTGTTTACCATTGCTTCGCTGCCGTCTTCGAGTGTCACTATCACTTCTTTGATGTTGCTCAGCGGAAACTGATCTTTCAGCAGCAGGTTCACGTCTGTTACTTTATTATTCTTCACCAGTATTTCGTAGGTAAACAACTGCTTGCTTTCTTTACCGCTTGTTTTCAGGCTGCTCAGTTCTTTTATCAGCGAACGTTTTACGGCTACCCGCTTATCACGGCCCAGTGAAAGATTCAGGGTATCAGCGGTTGTATTGGGATCGATCAATGATTTGCCGATGTAGGTATCATCCATAATGATGTTTGCATCGCCGGGCAGCAGGTCCAGGTTTTGCCAATCGGGTACTTCTGCCAGCAGGTAAGCCTCTTTATCCATTCTTGGTACAGCATAGTTTTTTAAGGTACAAGTTATTTCCTGGTCTTTGATGGTTACGCTATTCAGTTGTCCATCACTTGCAATATCGTATGGCAGGTCTATTTCATAATTGGTATTGAGCTGGCCTTCATTGAGGGTGGTGTATTGCTGCAGGGTGCTGGGGTCAATAGTCTTTTCGTCTGCCACTGCTTTTGTTCTGTACTGTCCGTTTGCAGTTGCCACCACTTCTTCCGCCAGCTTGTTGTCATCAAAAGATTGAATAATATTGCGCTGCGCATTTCCGGCAGCAGCCCTGCGTTGCAGATCGGTGTAGATACCGGGCACATACAATTGCAGGTACCAGGGGGTAAGTATTGGAGCTGTTACACCAAAATTGGGCGTACCGGTACTTAAGGTCAGCTTGGTTTTCTTCCAGTCGAGACCGGTGGTTTGTGTCAATGATGCCTTATACACCATTTTCACTTTATTGGTTTTGGAGTTCACCCGAACATC
>JAEUVL010000552.1 GCA_016786965.1 Chitinophagaceae bacterium | reverse complement strand
ACGGGTGTAAGTCATATTATTATCTTTTAACCAAAGCTATCTTTCCTACTGTATGCTACGCATGACCTGCGTCAAGACTTTGGATGATTGATTTCACAATTTGAAAAAAACAGAAGAAGATATATTCCTGTTAATAAGATGCGCTAAAACCCAATCATACAAGCGGCCATCAGCTACCACTAATATGCTTATTCATTTCTATTAAATGATCGGGCATGGAAGGATCTCCTAGACTGAGACTATGAAATATTCTTACGAATAAGACGAACCTCATTCGGCGAAGAAGGGCTGGAATAAATGCTGGTGCAAAACAGGATGAAAATACAGGTGGGTGAAGAAAAAAAAATGATTCGCTCCTGTAGTCAGGATACAGACATCAGCTTATGTACCGTTGAGATATGCTCACCAATGATTACTTCTTCTGCTCTTTTGCCCAGCCATCCTTTAAAGTAACGGTCCGGTTGAAAATAATACGACTGGAGCTGGTGTCTTTATCTAAACAGAAATATCCTTTGCGTATAAACTGATACCGATCATCAAACTTCGCATTTGCCAATGCGGGTTCGCCAACAGCAGTAGTGATGACCTTTAAAGAAGCCGGGTTAAGGTATTCTTTAAAGTCGCCTTCTTCATCTGTTGGATCTTCCACTTTGAATAAGCGATCATATTCCCTGATCTCCAGGGAAATAGATGACTTGAGACTTACCCAATGCAGGGTTCCTTTTACGTTGATCCCACTGGTGTCGCTGCCGCTTTTACTTTCAGGGATATAAGTACAATGCAGTTCTGTAATATTTCCTTCAGCATCTTTTATCACTTCCTCGCATTTTATAATATAGGCACTTTTCAGTCGAACCATCTGGCCCGGGGCCAGGCGGAAATATTTCTTTGGTGCCACTTCCATGAAATCATCCCGCTCTATATAGATCTCTTTACTAAAAGGAATCTCTCTTACTCCACCATTCGGATCTTCAGGGTTATTCTCGCTGTGCAGTATCTCATCCTCACCAGCATAATTTGTTATTACCACCTTCAGCGGATCAAAAACAACCATTCTTCGAAGGGCTATCTTGTTGAGGTGTTCCCTCACACAAAACTCCAGTACTCCCACATCCACCATATTCTCTCTTTTTGCCACCCCTATCCTGTCGCAAAAATCACGGATACTCTCAGGTGTATAGCCACGGCGGCGTAACCCACTGATGGTTGGCATACGGGGGTCATCCCAGCCGGTTACATGTTTCTCTGTTACCAACTGCAACAGCTTCCTTTTACTGGTAACTGTAAAATTGATATTGCGGCGGGCAAATTCATACTGGCGGGAAGGATATATTCCCAATTGTTCTATCAGCCAATCATACAGTTCACGGTGTGGTACAAATTCCATCGTACATATGGAATGAGTGATCTCCTCGATGGAATCACTTTGTCCATGTGCAAAATCATACATAGGGTAAATACACCACTTATCGCCGGTACGATGATGATGCGCATGCTTGATGCGATAAATGACCGGGTCCCTCATCAGCATATTGATATGCCCCATATCTATCTTAGCCCTCAATGTCTTGCTGCCATCAGGAAACTCACCGGCTTTCATCCGGGCAAACAGGTCGAGATTCTCTGTAATGCTCCTGTTGCGGTAAGGACTGTTGCTGCCCGGCTCTGTTGGTGTGCCCTTCATAGCTGCCATCTCGTCGCTGGTACTATCGTCCACGTAGGCCAGGTCTTTTTCAATAAGTTGTATAGCGTATCCATGCAGCGTATCAAAGTAATCGCTGGCATATCTTTCATTCTTCCACTCAAACCCAAGCCATTTCACATCCTCTTTGATGCTGTCCACATACTCCGTTTCTTCCGTAACAGGGTTCGTATCATCAAACCGGAGGTTGGTGTACCCGGGATATTTTTTAGTAAGCCCAAAGTTCAAACAGATACTGCTGGCATGACCGATGTGCAGGTAGCCGTTCGGCTCCGGTGGGAAACGGGTCACAATACTTTTGTACCGGCCGCTTTTAAGGTCCTCTTCAATTATCTCCTCTAAAAAATTCAGGCTGCGCTCCGAAGTACCCCCGGGCAGGTCTTTTTTTACTTCTTCTGACATAGTTCGCAAAGGTAAGGAAATGAACCGTTTAAGGAGAAAGAGGTAGTTACAGGATACCGGTTAGCCCTAGGTCCTGTGTGACCAGGCAACCACTCTTCTTCCGTTTCAAACCTTACTTATTTTCTGGGTTATCTTTCTGAGCGGGCTGGTTTCCGGTATTGCCGGGTATCTTTTTCAGTGCCTCGGAGAGCCTTGCTCTTTCTTTAGAGATCCTTCTGCCACGAAAGAAAAGATATAAATTGAAGAACAGCATGATACCGAGGTAAATACTGAATCCGCCGATCTTGGCACTCAATATCTCCAGCAGGCTGCGGCTGTCAGTTATTGTAACGGCTATTTCCATGATCCATAAAGCAAAGCCCAGGTTAAGCAGGTAAAAACCGGTTTCAAAAAGCTTATTCGTTGACAGGGCCAGTTCTGCTTTTCCGTTAAATATGTCCAGCATGAATGTTTTGCTGTTCTTGAAGAGAATATGTGCCACATACCAGGTAAGTAAAATAACTATGGGCAGGTAAATAAGATAAGCAGTAAAATTGTAAGTGGTATTCATAAACTTATTTTTTAGATTGATGAAAATGAGATTTTCTTTTACTGAAAAAATATAGCGCAGACATATTCATAAAATGGATAAGGGCCAGTGTCAGCATGATCTTGCCGGTCATTGTAAG
>JAEUVL010000520.1 GCA_016786965.1 Chitinophagaceae bacterium | reverse complement strand
ATTATCGTGATGGGTAAAGCGGAGCATGATAATTATCTCGCTTTAATATTAGGTTTCCTTGCAGTGGTGCTGGGCACATTGAATGTGGTGGGCGGCTTTGTGGTGACGGACCGTATGCTGGAAATGTTTAAGAAAAAAAAGAAATAAGTAATTGGGAAAAGTGCAATTACCCAATTCCAAATAAAATATATCTAATCTCATGGAGTTAAACATACTCACTATCTGCTACCTCATCGGTTCGGTCACTTTTATACTCGGACTGAAAATGCTTTCTAATCCTGCCACGGCCAGAAAGGGCAACCTGATCGCAGCAGGCGGAATGATCATTGCTATTTTCGGCACCATATTTTTATATGAGGAGAATGGGCAGAAGCTTGGTAATTATCCCTGGATATTTGGTGGTATCGCCATCGGTACTGTCATTGGTTTTCTTGCTGCCAGGAAAGTAAAGATGACAGCTATGCCGGAAATGGTGAGTTTGTTCAATGGAATGGGTGGTGCATGTGCCATGCTGATCTCTGTGGTAGAGTTTGATCATATTGCAAAACTATTCAGTGAAGGATGGACCATTTATCCCCCGCTTAGTCAATTTAAATCTGATGCCATCCCGGTAATTTCCAAAGGGCATATTTTAATTATCGTATTAGGACTTATCATCGGTTCGGTTTCTTTTGCCGGCAGTGTTATCGCCTGGGGTAAACTGAATGGTAAAGTAAAAGACTTCTCTTTCAAAGGGCAACATCTTTTCAATATTGGGTTATTGCTTGTTATTCTTGGGTTAGCTGCTTATTTAATTGGCTGGACACCCACCAACGGGGCTATTATTTTTTATAGCATCTTAGCACTGTCACTTTTATATGGAGTATTCTTTGTTTTCCCAATAGGCGGAGCTGATATGCCGGTGGTAATTTCCTTACTGAACTCCTTCACCGGTGTGGCAGCAGCCTGCGGGGGGTTCCTTTATAATAATAAAGTAATGCTGACCGGTGGTATACTGGTAGGTGCGGCAGGTACTTTGCTCACCATACTTATGTGTAAGGCGATGAACCGTTCACTAGCCAATGTATTGATCGGGTCTTTTGGTGGCGGTGGAAAAACCGGCGCTGTTGGCAGCAAAGACCAGGGCAGTTACAAAGAAATAACCCTGAGCGATACGGCTGTCCTGATGAGTTATTCCGCTAAAGTATATATCGTACCGGGTTATGGACTGGCTGTTGCGCAGGCGCAGCATGCCTGTCATGAACTGGAAAAACTGCTTGAAAGTAAAGGTGTGGAGGTAAAGTATGCTATCCATCCGGTGGCAGGACGTATGCCCGGCCACATGAATGTGCTGCTGGCGGAAGCTGATGTGCCCTATGAGAAACTGCTGGAAATGGAGCAGGCCAATGATGAATTCTCCAATACTGATGTGGTTTTAATATTAGGTGCGAACGATGTGGTGAATCCTGCGGCTAAAACAGATCCATCTTCCCCTATCTATGGTATGCCCATTCTGGATGTGGAGTTAGCCAAGAATGTGATCGTAAACAAAAGAAGTATGAAACCCGGCTATGCGGGTATAGAGAATGATCTTTTCTTCCAGCCGAAAACATCCATGCTTTTTGGGGATGCAAAAAAAGTGTTGCAGGACCTGATCGGGGAGATAAAGAACCTGTAACTGTTTGCTATATGCCCAGCTCCCTCACCAGATCATTATTAGCATGCACATTGATCTTTCTTATTTCATGTACATCACCTGCAAAGTCACCGCCACCAGATTGCGGGAAGCTTAAAACAGGCAAGTTTGAGTACCGGAATTACCTGGGAGAGGGGTTTATAAGTATCGAAAGAAATGATTCGGTGCAGTTCGAACATTTAGATAACATCGGTTTAGGAATGAAGTTCAGGATCAATTGGTCCTCAGATTGTGAGTATGTACTGACATTCCTGTCATTTACCGGTAAAGAGGAATTCGTAGTACCGGAGGAGGGCTTTCCTGTTACCCGGTCAAAGATCATAAAGGTGACACCTAATTATTATATAGCTGAATCAACTGCCGGTGATGACCGCACAATAAGAAAGGACACGATCCTGATCAATAATTGAAATACGGTGTTTACGAATTATCCCAGGCCATCTATTGTCTTCGCTCAACGTCCGTTCTACTTCGTCAATACTTCATAGTTTTACACCATGCCATTACCGCAAGCATTACTGGAATCACTCCTAACAACTACCGGTTTCAATAAAGAAGCATTTGAACAGGTACATCATTCCGGGGAACAGATCACTTCTGTACGGATGAATCCTTCCAAGCCGATTATTGAATTGACTGATAAAACATTCAGCCAACCTACTTTTCCTATTCCCTGGTCAGATAGCGGGTGCTATTTAAGCCAACGGCCTTCCTTCACCTTTGATCCGCTTTTTCATGCCGGGTGCTATTATGTGCAGGAAGCCAGCAGCATGTTCCTGGAGCAGGCATTCAGGCAACAGGCTGATCTGTCCCAACCATTAAAAGTGCTTGATCTTTGTGCCTCACCGGGTGGTAAATCCACGCATATACAGTCGCTTATTTCCAACAAGAGTTTATTGGTCAGTAATGAGGTCATTCGTTCGCGGGCCAATGTTTTAAAAGATAATATTGTAAAATGGGGAAGCAGCAATGTGATGGTGACGAATAATGACCCCAAAGATTTTTCCCGGCTGGAAAATTATTTTGATATCGTTGTAATAGATGCGCCGTGCAGTGGCAGCGGCCTCTTTCGCCGTGATGAAACTGCCATTGCTGAGTGGAGTGAAAATAATGTACAGCTTTGTTCTCAGCGGCAGCAAAGAATTATTGCGGATGTATGGCCAGCACTAAAGCATAATGGACTATTGATCTATTCTACCTGCTCCTATTCCATAGAGGAAGATGAAGAAATCATGGATTGGATAGAAGGCCAACTGCCAGCTACTAACTGTGAACTGGATATAAACGGGGCCTGGGGAATTACGACAACCATTACTCCCAAAGGAAACACCGGCTATCGTTTCTGGCCTCATAAGGTAAAAGGAGAGGGGTTCTTTCTTGCCTGTTTTAAAAAGAAGGAGGGGGAGGATGCCGCTATTCAGCGGGTAAAGAACAAGCCGGACATGCCGACTAAAAAAGAAATGGAAATGATAGCTCCCTGGGTGGAGACGGAGGGACTTCATTTCGTGAAATACGAGCAAACGGTATATGCCTGGCCGGCACTACTGGCCGATAGTTTTACCTTGTTGCTCCAACAATTACGTGTTATTTATTCCGGTACCCTTATTGGTGAACTGATGCGGGATAAACTGGTACCTGATCATGCGCTGGCACTCAGCGGTATCATCAGTGGTATGATCCCTGCTGTACCACTAACTTATGAACAGGCCATTCTATACTTACAGCGGAAAGAGCTCCACCTGGAAGCAGAAAAAAGGGGCTGGCAATTAGTTACTTATGCCGGATATCCGTTGGGTTGGGTAAATGTGCTGCCCAACCGGGTGAACAATTACTACCCTAAAGAGTTACGCATATTAAAAGACAGTGTATAGCTCCAGGTAAGGTGAAAATTCCACATCTTTGCAGCCAAATCTTGTCGGTATGAAGAAGTTATTTCTTTCCTTTTTTGCATGTATTCTCTCCCTGTCATTGGTGCTGGCGCAAAAGGGCGACCTGATGATAAAAAGCGGCGATAAAGGTTTTTACCTGGAGCACAAAGTAGTGCCGAAAGAAAGCTTTTATTCAGTTGGGAGGCTCTATAATGTACACCCCAAATTTGTAGCCTCCTATAACAAGCTTGATTTTGCCAAAGGATTACAGATAGACCAGAAAATACGCATCCCGCTTACCGATACCAATTTTACCCAGCAAGGTAACAGCGGCACCCCGGTTTATTATAAAACAAAAGATAAGGAAGGCCTGATGAAAGTGAGTACCCTGCACAACGGAGTATTGCTGACCCAACTTCGTGGGTGGAATAAACTAAGCGCAGACGAAATTAAGGAAGGTACCAAACTGATCGTTGGTTTTTTGAAAAGCAAAGAGATGCCTTCGGTGACCATCACCCCGCTGATAAAAACAGAAGAGCCGGTAGTAAAAACAGAAGAAAAGCCGATAGTAACGGAACCTAAAGTGGAAGAGAAGCCCATCGTGAAAACAGAGGAGAAGCCGGTGGTAAAAACAGAAGGCAAGCCTGTTATAAAAACAGAGGAAAAGCCGGTAGCCGGAACCAATACGGACCAGGGATATTTTAAAACTCATTTTGAGCAACAGGTAAGAAAGACCCCGCTTTCCAAAGAGGCTACTGTAACGGCTGGTATCTTTAAAACAACCAGCGGCTGGCAGGATGCTAAATATTACCTGCTGATAGATGCCGTGCAGCCGGGAACCATTGTCAAAGTGATCAATCCCACCAATAATAGAGCAGTATATGCCAAAGTGCTTGGCGAAATGAGCGGCATCCGCCAAAACGAAGGATTAAATATTCGCATCAGCAATGCAGCTGCTTCTGTACTACAGATCACCGAGCTGGATAAATTTATTGTGAAAGTGAATTATTGAGCCGGACTGAAAGAATATTTCGTTAAGTAAAGCGGTAACCCCGCAAAAATTCTTCCACTCCCATTTTTTTCTTTCCTTCCATTTGTATTTCCAATACATGGAGATAGCCATTGGTACAGGCAAATTTTAAGAAGGTTTTCCCGTCCGTTTCATATTCACCGTCAGTATGGGCCGGAAGTATCACCTCTTTTTTAGCTCTATATACCTTCAGCATTTTTTCATTCATGATGGTAAATGCTCCGGGATAGGGACTCAGGCCCCGTATGAAATTAAAGACAGTTTCCACCGGCTGGCTCCAGTTGATACGGCAGGTTTCGGTATGTATCTTGGGGGCATGTTTGGGTGAATGGTCAATGGTGAATGGTGGATCATTCTCTTCATCATTTATATTTGATGATCGGCTATTGGCTATTGACTCCTGCGGTATTTCTTTCAGGGTTCCCTCCGCTAATCCCCTGACGGTTTTCACGAGCAGTGCTGCACCGATCTCTTTCATCTTGTCATGTACATCTCCAGCGGTATCTTCTTCACCAATAGGAAAACTTTCCTGCATCAGAATATCGCCGGTATCGATCTCATGTTTCAGTTTGAAGGTGGTGACGCCTGTTTCCTTCTCCCCATTGATAACGGCCCAGTTGATAGGAGCGGCACCGCGGTATTGGGGTAATAATGATCCGTGGAGATTGACCGTACCCATCGGCGGCATATTCCATACAAACTCGGGCAGCATCCGAAAGGCCACCACAATTTGGAGATCAGCTTTTAGTTCCCTCAACTCTTCCAGGAATTGCAGGCTTTTTAATCTTTCCGGTTGAAGAACCCTGAGACCATGCTCAACGGCATATTTCTTGACAGCACTTTGCTGCATCTGCATGCCTCTGCCTCCGGGTTTATCTGGTGCTGTAATAACGCCCACGATCGTACAACCAGCTTTCACCAAAGCATCCAAACTTGCCACTGCAAATTCCGGGGTGCCCATAAATACAATTCGTAACGATTTATAGTCTGTCATCTCTGCGAAGGTAAATAAATGCAAGTGTTCATTTGTAGTTTGCCATTAAAGAGGTTGCCTCTTTTAGCGTGGAGTTGTTAAGGCAGGTGTTTTGGAGTGTAAAAGCAAACCCATTGTCCTTACACTTCAATACGATCAACTATAGAACTATATACCATGTTGCGGATATCTGCGGTAATTGAGGCTGGAATAAAAAAAGGATGCTGTCGCCAGTCATCCCTTTTACTATTTTTCAATGTCAATAATTAGTGCGGTACTTCCTTCTAT
>JAEUVL010000404.1 GCA_016786965.1 Chitinophagaceae bacterium | reverse complement strand
CTCAGCAAAAATATGCCGCCGCTAAGGCTGCGGATAAATGGGCTGATGAAATAGCAGCTGTGGAAATGGACAACAAAGGCCTGATAAGCTGGGTGGTGAATGATGAACACCCCAGGGAAACATCGTTGGAAAAATTGGCTTTCCTGAAGCCGGCTTTTCTAAAGGATGGTACCGTAACGGCAGGTAATTCTTCCGGCATCAATGATGGGGCTGCAGCTATGCTGCTGGCCAGTGAGGAAGCGGTAAAGAAATACGGGTTACAACCATTGGCCAAAGTAGTATCCATGGCTGTAGCGGGAGTTGACCCGGCTATAATGGGCATTGGACCAGTACCGGCTACACAAAAAGCCCTGCTCAGGGCCGGGTTGCAAATAAAAGATATTGACCTGGTGGAGCTGAACGAGGCCTTTGCTTCCCAATCCATTGCTTGCATCCGGGAACTGGAATTGGATAGCAAAAAGGTGAATGTAAACGGCGGGGCCATAGCTATCGGCCATCCCCTGGGATGCAGCGGTGTACGTATTTCTGCCACGCTATTACATGAAATGAACCGGCAAGGGCTGAAGTATGGGCTGGCAACAATGTGCGTAGGTGTGGGACAGGGGGGGGCCGTTATTTATGAAAAAGTATAGAAAGCTCATTTTGTGGTAACATTTTAGGGTTAAATTCGTTTAGCATTATTAATAAAAACCACACTATATGAAAAAGATCTTTCTCTCCTTAGTTGTACTACTTAGCTTTTCAGCCCTGCAGGCACAAACGGATTCTTTGCAGGAATATACAGGGAAATATAAGTTCCCGGACGGCAGCCCGGTTACAGAGATAGGGGTAATAGTAGAAAATGGTACACTGACGGCTACTTCTGCAATGGGTAATTCGGAACTGAAAAAAACGGATACTAAGGATGTGTATGAAATAGTGGCTTATGGCGGCACAGCTACTTTTAAAAGAAATGGCGATAATAAAATAACCACCCTTCTGATACAGGTGCAGGATGTAACCATGGAAGGAACAAAATCAGAAAGCATTTATATTTCCCGGTTTTACAACTATCCGCTTCATAGTAAATAACGGATGGTGATGCCACGCATCGTGTAAAGCGAAAGGGCCGGCAATATTACCAGCCCTTTCGCTTATTATCTATTTGATCAGCCTTTTGTTTTTTTAGCAGGTGCTGATTTTGTATTCTTTTTATCAGGGGCTGGCTTTTCCACTTCCTCGTCTTTCATGATAACGGGAGGGGTGTATTTCTTTTTATCCACTTTCGGCGGCGGTGGTGGTGGCGGTACGGGTACATCTCCTTGTGAGGTAACTTCTTCTATTTTCATCTCTTCTTCGGGGGCCGAACCATCTGTTTCCTCATAGCTTTTCCTTTTTTGCTCACTTTGCTCTATCAGCATATTTACCAGGTCAAAGAGTTGTTTCATTGCATTTTCATCGGGATTGCCGAAACGAAACTCCATCTTGCTGTTCAGGCTGCCGTTTTCATATTTGCCGCCGGTTATTATCATCTGGTCAAAAATACCCATCATCATCCTTTCATTCAGGCCTAATACACCCGGCTCATCCCCGTTCTTTCCGTTCAATACCATGTTCAGCACTTCTTTCATGTTCAGGTTCATTACCATAGGGTATTGGGTAAGTCCCTGCAACCAGGCAGGTGCGGCAGCAGTGCCGGAATTATTCAGAAATGCATTGGAAACTTCTTCCGACATAGAGAATACCAAAAGACTGTCGTTGTATTTAACAGAAGGGTTAAATCCTTTCATCATCCGTACGCCTGTTTCGGTGCCTTTTAATGAGTCAATTATTGTAGACATGGCTTTTCGTAATTCTTCAAACCTTGTCTTGTTAGCGATTGGCATAGCAACGATCACCTGCAAGCCCGCAAATCTTTTTGGGCGGGCATCTTCTTCCTCATCCGTAACCGCCATTGGCTTTACAGGTACATTCATCAATGCCAGCATAGCTTCATTCCTGAAAGTGGAACTCAGCAAACTGAAGTCAAAAGGCACAATTTGTTTCAGACTGTCTAGTATTTCATTCAGCCCCATCTTTTGCATCATTTCTTTTGCCATTTCCGGGTTCATGGAAGTAAGCATTAATCCAAGAAGTTTCCCTTCGGCCGGAAGGCGTTTTACCAGGTCGGTATTGATAGGAGTAGAAGGATATTTTTTATGGATGGCTGCCAGATCGTCTTTAATGAAGTTGCGGGTAGTGCCGGATATTTTACCATTTTCAAAATTGATGACCGTTGTTTTATTGGTTTCCGCCATTGATTGAAGTTTGGCCAATAAACCTGAAATAGGTGCAGGCAGGTTTTTTAAAGGGCTCCCAAAACCACTTCCGTTCCCCCATATTTTTACATCCCCCGTTTCTGCCATTACCTGGCTGAAATAACTGTTTGTAAAAGCAGAACCTCCGCTTTTGGGGGTCAGCATTTCAAAACACAGTTCCCGCTGTTGTCTTTTTAGCTTAGCCGAATATTCCTTAAACCGTTCTTCAAAACCCCTGGTGTCGGTAGTATCAGAAAACAACCCGGATAGTTCACTCTTCATTTCATTTTTATTGCCCGAACAGATCACAAATATTTCGTCATTCCAGGCAATGGCAGGACCGTAATTTTCAGGCAGCAGCATTCTGTTATTACCATATACCTGGAAAGAGTCGTTGCCTCCTTTAGACATTTTTTTGATAAGCAATGAAAACAAGGCTTCATTCTTCAGGGAACCCAAAAGACTGACGCCGGCCGGCTGGCGGGAAGAGGTGTCAGTAATAATGGTCAGCAGCAGGTCGTTGGAAAAATCGATACCAGAGATGGATGGGTCGGACATAAAAGCTTTGATCTCTCCGTCATCTTTTTTCATCATTTCCCGATATAAGGAACTTTGCCGGAATGTTTCGCCAGGTACTTTATTGGCGAGTTTCACCGGGTTAAAGCTGATTACAGTAGAAGCACCGGCAGGTATGTATTTTAACAACGGGCTGCTCTGTGAAAACACTGTTGCAAATGGCAGCAGCGTAATAATAAAAGCAAAGATTTTTGTTTTCATAAATTTAAAATGTGTGATTTGTCAATGTGTTGCCTGGAATAGTTTGTTGTTCGCCGGTGGAGAGGTTTTTCACCGTACAGGTATTGTCGTTCAGCTCCTTCTCACCGATGATAATAATAAAAGGGATATTTTTTTTCTCTGCGTATTTGAATTGTTTGTCAAACTTAGCCGTTTCGTGAAATAATTCGCAGCGGGTACCAGCTTGCCTTAATTGCTGCATCAGGGTAAAGGCCCGGCTGCTCTCTTTTGTTCCCAAATTAAAGAACAGCACTTGTGTACCCACATGTATATTTTCAGGAAAGAGTTTTAGTTCTTCCATCACATCGTAAATCCTGTCCACTCCAAAAGAGATACCTACCCCGGGAATATTAGGAACGCCAAACAGACCGGTCAGGTCATCATAGCGGCCGCCGCCACCGATGCTGCCCATGACTACGCCGGTTGCTTTTATTTCAAATATGGAACCGGTATAATAGTTCAGACCTCTGGCCAGTGTTGGGTCAATCAATATCCTTGCCGAGGACGCAAGGCTGCTGGTGTTGTCCAGTATGTATCTTATGTCACTTAATCCTTCTTTACCAACAGGAATGTTTTCGAAAAGGTTGGAGAGTTGGTTCAGTACGGTTTCATTATCACCGGAGTAACGCGCCACAGAAAGATACGTGTCGATATTATTGATCTGTTCTTCTGTTAATCCACGATTGGCCAATTCTTCTTTTACTTTATCCAGACCGATCTTATCCAGTTTATCAATAGCAATGGTAATGTCAGTCATTCGTTCGGTGCCGCCGCAGCTTTCAGCCAGCGCCTGTAATATCTTCCGGTTGTTGATCTTTACTTCAACGGGGATATTTAATTTATCAAATACGGTAGTATAGATACTTACCAGTTCCACTTCATTTAACAGGGCATTGCTTCCCACCACATCCGCATCGCATTGATAAAACTCCCGGTATCTTCCTTTCTGCGGCCGGTCTGCCCTCCATACAGGTTGTATCTGGTAGCGTTTAAAGGGGAATGTCAACTGGCCATGGTTCATAGCCACATAGCGGGCAAAAGGAATGGTAAGGTCATACTTTAGTGCTCTTTCGGTTATACCTTTTGTGTTTTTTCCGTGCAGCACCTTTTCAAAATCTTCCCGGAGTTGTTTTTCTTTTTCAGGATTATCCAGTCCGTTGTTGAGTATCTTGAAGATCAGCTTGTCTCCTTCTTCTCCATACTTTCCCATCAGTGTGTCCAGGTTCTCCATTGCCGGTGTTTCCAGTGGTTGAAACCCATACAATTCAAACACCTCTCTTATTGTATTAAAAATGAAATTCCTTTTACGAACAGTTTCCGGTCCGAAATCTCTTGTTCCTTGTGGTAGCGATGGTTTTGCCATGTCAGTCTGGTAGTTCAAAAAATCAAGTTGGTCAAATAAGGTTAGCGGTTGCTTTTGTTTTAGCGGTTCCGTGTTTATGAATTATCATATCGCAAGCTTCATTAATCAGTTTATACACGTCATGATAACCGGCTTCCGGTCCGTAATAAGGGTCGGGTACATCCATATTTGCATCGGGGTGCACTTCATTCATCAGCAGGGTAGCTTTAGCTGCATTGAATTTTTTACCGGCTATTCTTTTTATCTCGTCCAGCACATCATCTGCCAGCGCATATATTTTATCATATACATCAAAATCGCTGGCTATAAAGGTGCGGGCCTTTTGCTGGCTGATATCGATCCCGTTTTGCCGGGCTATTTTTTGGGAAAGCGGATGCGGGGAATCCCCGGTATGGTATCGGTTGGTACCTGCACTTTCCACACTCCATGTTAAACCTGCCTTAAAAGCTTTGTCCTGCAGGATGCCTTCTGCCAGCGGACTGCGGCAGATATTCCCAAGACACACCATTAAAATCTTCATGGTGCAAAGATAGTTATGACCTATGAGTTTTCAGCCGCCGGCTATTTGCAGTCATAGGATTGTTTTGTGTTTTATAACAAGTATTCAACACTTTGTACTTGTGGATTTATGTAATACCCGGCATCTAATTACCAAACACACTACCATGACAAACAATCAAATCATGCAAGCCAATCTTCTCGATATCGTTTTCGAGGACCGTAATAAAGAGTATGGTGCTTATGCCTTGCGCAACGGCTATAATAAACGACTGCTGGTGGCATTGGGTGCGGGTATGTTTGTGATACTTGCTTTTATTCTATTTACTCTTCCAGCCAGGAAAGATGACAAAGCGATTGCCAAAAAAGAAATGCCGGGACTGGTGATAAAGGAATATGTGCTGCCGCAGGAAAAACCTAAGGAGCCTGAGAAGCCCAGGCAAGTGACAAAATCAAAACCGAAAGCCCCTGCTGTAATAACGGCACAAGTTAAATTTACGACTCCTGTAATTAAGGAAACGGTTAATACACCAGTGCCTCCGGTTGAGGACCTGGCCGGTAAAATTATTGCTGACAACGATAAAAAAGGCGAATTGGATAAAGGTATTGTTACCATCCCGGTGAAAGAACCTGGAGGAAATGGTGAAGTGAATAATTCAGGGCCTTCTAACCCAACTCCCGATTTTGTGATCCAGGAAAAGGATCCGGAATTTCCCGGTGGCCAGGAAGGCTTGCAGAAGTTCTTATCCCGTTATTTAAGCACGCCTGGGGGCCTGAATAGTGGGGAGAAAAAGGTGGTGAAAGTGAAATTCAAAGTAGATAAAGACGGATCTGTGAACACCTTTGAGATAGTGACCAGCGGGGGTAATGAGTATGATAATGAAGTGGTAAGGGTGTGTAAGAAAATGCCTAAGTGGATACCAGCTATACAGAATGGAGTGAATGTTCCTGTAAGCTATGTACTGCCTGTAACATTTATCGGGCTGGAAGAATAAATTTCAATAATTTGCTAACCCTAAAATTGATGATGGATGTTTGAAGAATATGAAAAGAAAAAGAGGAAGCAAATTGCCACAATGAGGTCTATGATGGATTACGTCATGGGCTTCATTATTTTTCTGATAGGCTTGTTTTTCCTGTTCCGTTCAAAGCTGGGCGATATTCCCATCAATGAAAAATTAGGGCAGCCGGATCTGCTGGAAAAAATGTTTGGGGGGCTTTGTCTTTTATACGGGACATGGCGTATTTATCGTGGTTATCAAAAAAAGTACTTTAATTAATGAGTTTCCGTACTGTGAAATATAAAAGGCTGTTGACGTCGGGTTTGATTATATCCCTGTTAACAATAGTATCCTGCAAGTCGTACAAGGAACAGGAAAGTCATCTGCCGGATACCCCTTACAGAGGCACGATCCATGTAAGTGCGGATGAATCGTTCAAGCCAATAATTGATCAGCAGGTGCAGGTGTATGAGGCCCGTAATGCAGGTACACATATAATAGTGCATTATAAGCCGGAAGCGGAATGTCTTAAGGATCTTTTTGTAGACAGCATCAGAATGGTGATAGCTACAAGAAAGCATAGTGTACAGGAAAATAATTTTCTGACCGACTCTTTTAAGCTGGGAATGCGAAGCATGGTATTGGCATGGGATGGCATATCGGTGATCGTACATCCATCCTCGGCGGACACTATTTTACGTATGCAGGACATCCGTGATATTTTAACCGGCAGGCATAAGAAAAAGTTAATTCCTGTATTTGACGGAGTGAAAGCAACCAGTACCGTACGTTTTGTCATCGATTCAGTATTGCGTGGTGACTCACTTACGCCAGATGCGATGGCCGCCCGCAGCAGTGAAGGTGTGATTGATTATGTATCAAAGAATCCAGGGGTGATAGGTTTTATAGGTGTAGAGTGGATTGGCAACCCGGAAGACACAGCCCAGATAAGTTTTTTGAAAAAAGTTAAAGTGGTAAACCTCGAGTCCACGGATATTCCCGGAGGATTTGTTAAAGCTTACCAGGCAAATATTTATTTGAAACGTTACCCTATGGTACGGGATTTGGTTTATATACTCAAAGAGAACTACCGGGGACTTGGAACAGGATTTGCAAACTTTATGAGCGGAGAAATTGGACAGATGATTTTCAGACGATCTTACCTGGCACCAGCACAAAAAAATTTCGGTATCAGGCCGGTGAAACTGAACGAGTAACCAAAGTAGTTATATTTACAAACAAAAAAAGAAGAAACAAAAAATGAAGAAAACCACTAT
Source organism: Chitinophagaceae bacterium (assembly GCA_016786965.1). GTDB lineage: Bacteria > Bacteroidota > Bacteroidia > Chitinophagales > Chitinophagaceae > JJ008. Next base: position 2,025 of record JAEUVL010000404.1, on the reverse strand, counting down.
TTCATTCATCGCTGCCGGACTCTTATTTGTTTCCGGTTTGAAAGCGCAAACCATACAAGAGGGTATGAACCATTTGTATGCGGACAGATTTAAAAGCGCCATTGGTGTTTTTGAAAAATTGCTGGCAACGAATCCCAATAATATGGAGGCCACTTATTGGTTAGGCCAAACATATTTTGATATGGACGAAAACGATAAAGCAAGGCAATTGTACGATAAGGCACTGGCCACTAATGGGAGCGCCCCACTGATACTGGTAGGTCTGGGCCATGCAGATCTTTTGGACAATAAGACCAATGATGCACGCCAAAAATTTGAGGCGGCCATTACTGCGGCCACCAGTGGTAAAAAAGGAGCTGACCCGATCGTATTGACCGCCATTGGCCGTGCCAATGTGGATGCAAAGGCCGGCGATTTTAATTACGCTATTGAAAAATTGAAAGAGGCGGCTGGTAAAGCCGACAGGAATACAGAAACATTGCTGCAATTAGGTAATGCATACCGCAAAGCCCGGCCAGGTGAAGGGGGTGGCGAAGCATTTCAAACATATAAAAAAGCACTGGAGATCAATCCTTCGTTTGCTGTAGCCAGCCTGCGTTTGTCAAAGCTTTTTGAATCTCAGAAGAACTGGGAACTCGTACTGGAATACTTAAACGACGCCTCAAAAAGAGATGCGACTTTTGCACCTGCTTATTATGAATTGTTTTATTATAATTTTTTCCGGGCAAAGTTTCCAGAAGCTGAGGAGCAATTGAATAAGTTTATCAGTAATTCAGACCCTGATATCAGCCATGAGCATTTATTTGCACAGTTGTGCTGGGCCAAAAAAGATTTTGACTGTGCTACGAACAGGGCTGAGAAAGTAGTAGCTGCCACCGGTGAGAAAACTAAACCTAAGGTGTTAAAACTCCTGGCAGACGCTTATTATCAAAAAGCTGATTATTCAAGTGCGAGGAAATATATAGACTGGTATTTCAAAAGAGAAAAGGCTGAGGACCTGAACTCGGGAGATTATAAATTATTGGCAGACATCCTGGTCAAAACCGGTGTTACAGGCGATGAGATTTACAATGCCTATACAAGAGGTGCTGCAGTTGATACCGTACTCTCTTCAAAAGTTGACTTTCTGAAACAGGGTGCCGAGGCATTCAAAACTGCAGGCGATCGTTTAAGAGAGGGGGATATCCGTTCAGAGATCATTAAACTGAAAGGAGCGGGTGCTGGCCAGCGGGATTATTTTGATGCTGGGTTTGCTTATTACCAGGGAAACAGTTACGAAAAATCCAAAGGCCTGTTTAATACTTATACAGAAAAATGGCCTGGTGAAACCTACGGCTGGCAGATGCTGTTTCAAATAGGACGTTTAGAAGATACGACGATGGAGAAGGGCCTCGCAGTGCCTTACGGGCTAAAATACCTGGAAGTGCTGGAAAAAGATACCGCTAAAAACAGGAAGTCAATACTCAGTACCTCTGGTTACCTGGCTCAGTATTATGCCAATATAGCCAAGGATAAAGAAAAGGCGATCCTTTACCTGGAAAAGATGCTGGTTTTTGATCCTACAAATGAGTCCATTAAAGCTAATATTGCCGCCCTGAAAAAAGCGGCTGGTATTAAGCCGGCCACTACCCCTGCACCAAAGGGAAACCCGGTGCCGGCAGCTAAGCCAGCAACTATCAAAAAGACGGCTATACAGCCTGCAAAACCAAAAACAGCAACAGCAAGTAAAACGGCTGCTGTAAAGAAATAAGAACTCGGTTTTCTTCTTTTTAAAGAAAATCCCTTGCTGTTATTGGCGGGGGATTTTTCTTTTGGTTCCATAGCGGCTTTCGATCTGCTTTGAGTTTTCGCGGCAGCATTTTAATTAAGGTATTTTCAGGCTACCACCTTATTTTTGCCCACAGAGTAAAAACCTATGATCCATTTACTTCAGACCAATCTTACTAATGCCAATGCGGAATCCTACCTGCCTGTGGCAATACAGATTTTTTTTGCAGTCGGCCTGGTAGCTTTTCTCATGTTTGT
>JAEUVL010000379.1 GCA_016786965.1 Chitinophagaceae bacterium | reverse complement strand
GGGTATTTTGAACTGGACAAAACGATGCTTACTACAGAGCCCGACTGGAGGCTGACACTGGCGGTAAGCGCCAAACACCAGTCTGATTACACTATCTTGTTAGTAAACGATAATGATGAATTACAGCAACAACTGGCAGCTGCTGATTATCCGGTCCCTCACCGGCTGAGATATAATCCAGAGGAAGTGGCCACCCCATTTGTAAAAATGCTGGCCCCGGTTACGGTCTCCTCCATAAATAGGAATAAAACGGAGCAAGCATTGAAGACATTCCAAAGAGCTATAACCAAGGGACAAGCAGAATGCGAGGATTATGTATGCATGGAAAATTTTCTCAATTGCCAGATACACACCAGTGGTAAGAAGCCTCAGACTGGTCAACCATACTTTTTTTTGACTGACTGTGGCCCAGTCAGGTTCGTTTATTACCAGTGTTGGAACGGGGGCGCTTTTATAATACCGGAGGTAAAGATGAGTGTCGATACTGTTGTGTACCAGTTAAAGGGCAGGTACTATAGCAAAGAATTTTATGTAGCTGATTATGAAAAGTATAATCCGTATTTTTCTGAAACGTCTACAACATTATACTGGAATCCCCTTATACAAACGGATGAAAAAGGAGAAGCTTCACTATGGTTTTATACCAATGACCTGAAAGGCAGGCTGGCATTGATAGCTGAAGGCATGTGCACTGGTTCGGTATTAAGTACAAAAAGGATCTTCAATGTGGTGGAGTGAGTTGTTACTTTATTCTCTTTTTAAGAATAAATTATCTGATACCAGATATACCTAACTAGCTTTTCATGCTTTCACTACAACGCTATCTCAAATTCATTTTGCCAGCCCGGTTTGATGGTCAATTTTCTTTCGATTGGTTTGGCGATTTCGGGCTGCAGATGTTTGCCAAAGAACTGGCCGGGATCCCATATCCCATTCTTATTGGCATCATATAATATGCGGAGCTGGTATTCCCCGGGCATTACAAGCGACAGCGAAAAATCGGGGCCTGCCAAGGGATATGAATTGATGATACCACCACTGTTG
>JAEUVL010000364.1 GCA_016786965.1 Chitinophagaceae bacterium | reverse complement strand
ATCAATATTTTGAAAACCTCCGATCAGGGAGAAGCATTTGAGAGCTGGTTTCAACTGGACAGTGCCAGTGTGAGTGCCGGTGCTAATGATATGAACCAGTATGGTGCTGCTTTGTTGCGTGGAAGGAGTTGGGTGACACTATCTCCTAGGTTCAGTAAAACCGGAGCCTTTACACAATCATCATTAAGGAACAATATTCTTTACCAGCTGAGTAAGGAAAAAGGAAGTGTGATCCCTGTATTACATTCCCGCCTGCCGCTGAGTGATACTATAAAAGAATGGTCGAGGCAGACAGATAAAGGATTTATTCGTCTCACTAACCTGCGGCAAGTTAACAGTTCGGCCACGATGGGTACCTCGCAGGCCAGCCAGGATATGGCAGCATCGATGCAGATAAAGGAAGTGTCTGTAAATTATCGTTCGCAACTGGTGGCACTGGAAGCGAGCACTGATCAGTTCTTTCATATATATCCGTTTGGTGCCGTAGAAACATATATCAATACGCCGGAGGAATTGAAAGGTGCCGGTGGTAAAACCGGGGCGATTTTTAAAAGGAGGATACGCATCAACAAGCAAGACGCTTTTGCTGATGCTGATAAAGCCAGGGACTACCTGCTGGTGCAGGCATATAATAAATTATTGCCCGGGTTTACTTATAAAAGCGGGTATGAAGATTATAAAAAAGAGGCTGCTCCCAAGCAAATTGAAGGCGGTTCTCAAACAGTAGCTGTACGGCAGGGGGTATTTGATTACGAGAGTATCATTGCGTATGGTTCGGGGCTACGAAGCCTGCAGCCGGGCAATAATCAATATTCTGCCACCATACAGGAGCAGGGCATGTTGTTTATTGGTATTGAAAAACTGGAGCCGCTTCAATCAGTTTCGTTATTGTTCCAGTTTGCCGAGGGCAGTGCAGAAGATGAAGACCAGGACCCGCCGGAGATACGGTGGAGTTATCTCACCAATAATGAGTGGCGTCCGCTGAATGGGGAGAACCTTGTATCAGACAGTACCTATGGTTTTCAGACCACCGGTATCATTAAAATTGATGTGCCGGAAGATGCCACTACCAACAATACGATCATCACCAGCGGACTGATATGGTTCATGGCCAGTGTGGAGAAAGACAGTAACCGGATACCGATGCTGATAGATGTGCTTACCCAGGCGGTGGAAGCTACGTTTACAGATAATGATAATGACCCAACGCATTTCGACCAGCCACTACCGGCGGGAAGTATCAGCAAGCTGTTGGTAAAAGTGGCTGAGGTAAGTAAGGTGTCCCAGCCATTTGCCTCCTTCGATGGTAAGCATAAAGAAACCGGCAAGGAATATTATATGCGGGTAAGTGAAAGACTGCGGCATAAAGGCAGAGCGATCAATGCCTGGGATTATGAGCACCTGGTGCTGGACAGGTTCCCTTCTATTTATAAAGTAAAAGCGATCAATCATACTGACCCGGATTGTTTATGCCGGAAGCCCGCAAAAACGGAAGTGAAGAGACTTCAGCAGGAATTTGAGATGGAGTTGAAGAAGACCTTCCTGTTGAATTATAACAATGACATGAACACAGATGAAGAAACAAGGGCCAGTTTTAAAGAAGCTGTTTCACTGCTGGAGAAAAATCCTTCTTATACAATGTCTATCAGCCTGCTGGGTAATATTGCTGATCCTTCAGGACAGGAAGCATTTGACAAGCTGGGGGCGACAGTAAGTAACGACTGGAAAAAGTATAGTGGTAAATCAACATCCGGCTGGGGAATAGAAAGTGGAAATTTTGGAAAAGTAAAACTGAATGTGTTTGGACCAAAAGAAAAAACCACTGAGGCCGTTTCGGCTGCGACAATACTAAGCAAGTTTGAATTGAAGTACGAGGCGGATGGTAAACTGGAATCTGCATCGGTACAACTGTTAGAAGAACAGCTTGGAAAACTAAAATCTAATATTTCAGGTTTCCCTGCTACAGTAAAAGTATCGGCCTTTATCCAACCTGTATTTATGGTACAGATGGCAGCGGCTGTTAAGGAGGCCACCCTCAGTACTTTAAAAAAGCAGATAGAAAAAGCTGGTGTTAAAAAAGAGAATATCACTGTTGATACGCCGGGTGCAGGCAGGTCAAGTATCATAGGGATACAGTTTTTTGCTGAAAAAGCACCCGGAGAAGTAGTGATAGTGGAACCTGCAAAAGAAGCAGCTATATGCTGCGGCCCGCAGGTAGCTCCCGGTCATGTACTCATCATACCTATTGCTGATCTGAAGAACCGAAATGCGGTGAACCGTTTGCAGCCAAAGACCGGAAGAAGAACTCTGCTGGAGATTGAAGAGTACCTGAAGAAGAGAACTTCTCCGTTTGTAAAAGTGCATGCCAAGAACCCTGTGTATGAACAGGTGATGACGGCTTTCCGGGTAAAATTTTATACCGGTACAGATAAAGGCTTCTACCTGAAAAAGCTGAACGAGGAGATCGTTGAGTTTCTTACTCCCTGGGCCTTTGATGCCACCAAAGAAGTGAAGTTTGGTGGAGAGGTGTATGCTTCATCTATCATCAATTTTATTGAAGAGCGGCCGTATGTGGATTTCATCACTGACTTTTTCATGTTTGTCTGCCGGGATGAGTGTTGCCCCCCGGAAGAAAAGCAGCATGACAATGATGGTAAAAAGAAAGAAACAGTGGCGGAGATACTCAGTTCACTTTGCAACTGTAATGATTTCGAAGAGTTGTTGCAATCGGATTTTTCGGGGCTGGTGGTGGCAAGGCCTTCCACTTCCCGCAGCATACTGGTATCTGTGCCACAGCACATCATTGTTCCGTACACAGAACCTGCTCCATTGTCTGATTGTGAAAAAAGGGCATCCATGAAAAAGGTTACTGGCAGCTTGCCGGATATAAGGGATAAATTGACAGATACCGACAAATCGGAGAAACCTGTATTGCCCACACCTGCAAGGCCGCTAAGTGCTGCTGATAAATCTGCCAACGTAAAGCCGGCCACAAGAACGGTAAGAAGTGAGAAAAAAAATACTCCGGCTGCAAAAAAGGCAGTGCCCGTTTCTAAAAAGAAAAAATAAAACGAAAGAGTCTGATCACATTATAAATTAAACGTCATGGCGGAACCGATATTACTAGATAAAAATAATCCCCTGCTGCCCGCAGAAGATTATGTGGCTTTGCGGAAAAAGGGATTTGAGGGCATTGAAAAACTGGGGCATGGAATATGGACGGATTATAATAACAGTGACCCGGGCATTACCATGCTGGAAGCTGTTTGTTACGCCATCACCGACCTGGCGTACCGTACTGGTTTTTCCATCAAAGATCTGCTGGCACCGGAAAACCTGACAGAGCAAACCTGGAATGAAATATTCTATACTGCCCGTGAAATTTTACACAATGCCCCGCTTACTATTAATGATTATCGTAAAATGATAATTGATGTGAAGGGGATCCGTAATGCCTGGATTGAGCCTTCTAAAGAATATGAAGTACCTGTTTGGGTGGACTATAATGCTTACCGGCTTGCAGATGATGCTGATTGCAGTTGCAAAGATCATCCTCCCTATAAGCCATGCCTGGGTGAATTGGTACAACAGCCCGTTAATACCGAGTCATTAAAAACTAAATGGGCCACCAGAAGGGCTGCATTACCCGGAGAGATCACTGCAAAAACTGCCGAGATCGAATCACTCAATACAGAAATAAGGAATATTCCAACAGATGATATAAGTGAAGGGCAGAAAAAAAGACTGGCTGAACTAAAAAAGAAATTAACAATCGCTGAACGAGGTCTTGCCCTGCTGATGCTGGAACAACAAGTGATCAGCAAGGACCCTGTTTCATCAAAGATCGTAGAACTGGAGGGTTTATATAACGTGATGCTGGAGTATGAGGAAGATGTGCCCAAAGATCAGCAGGATGAGGTACGGCAAATGGTGATCAACCGGTTATCTGCCAACCGTAATCTTTGCGAAGATTTCATTACCATCAATAATGTGGAATATGAAGATATGGGTATCGGTGCTTCCATTGTGCTGGAAGAGTATGCTGACCCTGATACAGTATTGGCAGAAATATTTTTCCGCATTTATAAATACTTTACTCCTTCCGTCCGGTTTGATACGCTGCAGCAGATGATGGACAAAGGCTACCTGGTGGATGAGATATTTGAAGGGCCACCGCTGAAACATGGTTTTATTGATACTGCTGAGCTGGAGAAAACAGACCTGTACCGTGATATACGGTTGTCAGATATCATCAATGATATTGCTGATATAAAAGGAATCAAAGCCATTACTTACCTGCATCTTCCTTTTACCGCTTTTGACAAAGAGGAAGATGATACATATTTCGACGAATGGGTGCAGCACCTGCGGGAGCAACAAAAGATCGCCCGAATTCAGCCCTTACTGTCGCAGGTGATCATGTGTAAGGAAAGGGATTTCATTACTTGGTTTACAGGCAGCACCAAAGACCGGAAACCGGAGAGGATGCTGAAGTTGTTCAGCGATCTGAAAACACAGGAACGGAAATATAAACTGGAAGAAACTCCGCTGGATTTTCCGGTACCGGTGGGAGAGAATATGCAACTGGAAGGTTATTACCCGGTCACTTATTCATTGCCGATGGTGTACGGTGTAAGCGAAAGGGCTGAACTGCCCGGCAATGCGACACCAGAAAGAAAGGTGCAGGCCCTTCAATTAAAAGGGTATTTGCTGTTCTTCGAGCAGCTATTAAAAGGGTACCTGGTCCAACTGAACCATCTTCGTGACCTTTTTACATTCGATGATACACCGGAGCAAACTTATTTCACTGATGTGCTGGCCGAAATTGAAGGATTGGATAAATTATTAGTGGATAATCAAAAACGGGGAGCTAATCATCCCAACGAGATCATTGCCGATTTTGCACAGGTATTGAAACAAATAATGGAGCCGCCGGCCACTTTCTGGAAACGCCGGAATATGTTTTTGAACCACCTGCTGGCAAGGTTTGGAGAAGACCTCAGTGAATATGAGAGCATTACCCGCTGGCTAACGCCCCAGGATGTGGAGCAACGCCTGATAAAAGACAAGACAGGTATGCTTAAGAATGGGGAGTATTACCAGATCAGTACCAAACGTGGCCTTGGATATAATTATTCCAGTGATGAATTCTGGAATACGGCCAATGTGTCGGGCACTGAGCGCCGGGTAAGCAGGCTGCTTGGATTCCGTAAAGCAGAGCGGCGTGACCTGGCGCCCACCAATATCATTACAGAACCCGTCATGATACTGAATGATAAAAAGAAAGAAGAACAGAAGACAACTGCGAAAGGTGAACCGCTGAATGTGGTCAAATTACTTGATCCTGATGACCACAGCAAAGTGCTGCTGACCAGTGTGGAAGTGCAGGAAGGCTGCTGTACGCAGTTACTTATTACCGCCATTTTGGAAAATGCAGATATTCGCAGGCATTACAAATTCAGGGACGAGACCAGCAAACGAAACCGTAAAGCTGCCGGACCGGTTGGAAACTACTGGTTTGAACTTTGGGATGGCCCTGATCCTGATACAGCTGTGTTGCTGGCCACCGGTGAAACATTTGTAAAACAGGAGGAGAGAGAGAAGAGTTATAAACGGATACAAGAGGCACTGAGACAAATAAATGAAAACGAAGGGCTGCATTTGGTGGAGCATATCCTGCTGCGTCCGAAACTGGATGTATTGTTTGATGAAGCAGGCCAGGTAATTGATCCTTTGTTGTTTGATATCTGCCTTGATGAGTGTGACCTGGGTAAGGGGCTCGGGGAAGGTACTCAACGCCCGCCGGTTCGAACAAAGATCACCCGAATTCCCTCCCATTTATGTTTTGATAAAATGCCCTGGGTATTGGAATATATAACCTCAAAGGGAAATACTGATCATTCATTACTTTTTCAAAAAACATTTACTGACGATACGGAGTCTGAGAAAATGATATTCAGGCGGTACGAACTGATGGCAAAACGGATACAGGACCTCCGCCTCGCCGGGTCAGAAAGAGATAATTATGAGATCGTAAACAACGGTGACCCTGATGCAACAAAACTGAAGTATGCATTTATCATTTACAGTGAGGAAGGGGAACAACTGGCACAAACTGAGTACGAATTCTCTTCTGTAGTGGAAGCGGAGAAAGTGATATCGGTATTTTTAAAGTGGTTTGGATTTGAAATGGACTGGTATTGCGGCGAAAATGCCTGCGATCATAATGAGGACCCCTATTCATTCCGTGCGACAGTTGTATTACCCTGCTGGCCAAAACGATTGCGGGATAAGACCTTCCGAAACCTGGTGGAGAAAACCATTGCGGGACAATCTCCTGCGCATGTTCATATACAGGTGAAATGGGTGGATATTGCAGAAATGCAGCGGTTTGAAAAAGTTTATTATGAATGGCTGAATGAAATGTACCTGAACGAAATGCCATCTTATGATAAAGTAAATCCCCTGGTGGATGTGCTGCAAACGTTGCGGCTATGCGGAGAATGTGCAGATGATTGTGGCTGACAATATAATTTAGCATGAAGCACCTGATCAATACTTTGGAGTTGAATATTGCCTGCAGCA
>JAEUVL010000028.1 GCA_016786965.1 Chitinophagaceae bacterium | reverse complement strand
CCGTATTCGATCACTTTCAGCAGGGCCTCTTTCATAATGCCTTTCCGCCAGTAGGCCGGTGACAGTACATAGCCCAATTCGGCCCTGTAATGCTCTTTGGAAAGCTGCCAGTAGCAAATATTCCCGATCACTTTGGCCGGGTTCTCCTGTAAAACAATGGCCCATAATACAGACTCGTTATTATCAATATTCGTATTGACGTTGATAATAAAATCCTCTGCTTCCTTTACACTCCTGGCCGGTCCCTTGCTCAGGTATTGAATAATGGCTTGATCTGAGCGGAGAAAAAACATATCCGGCGCATCTTCGGTGGTGAACCGGCGCAGTATCAGCCTTTCTGTTTGTAATACCGGAAAAGGGGTAAAATTGACAACTAACATGTATTTTGTACTTATTTATTGGTGATTTTAAAGATAGGGCTTAAAATGTTCACAGTCAGGCCATTTTTGTGTATAAAAACACTGTTTTATAAGGCAAAAATGCCTGTAAAAAAGGGCTGAAAGGGTTACCTTTGTGCCTCCAGGGTATTAAGGCTTGACTGCCGCACCCGGCTTTACGAAGCCTTTTGATCACGATACGTTTGCCACTTTTATTTACCTGAAAAAATAAATCAAACCAATGGTACAAAAGACCTATTACAAGACAAAGGATTATTGCAAAGTAAAATTCTCCTTCAAAGTGGAAAACGCTGAAACAATTGAGATACTGGGCCTTAACAGCGACTGGGAAAATTCCATTATCATGAGCAAGAAGAAAGACGGCACCTTCAGCGCTGATGTGAACCTGCCTAAAGACTCTACCCATGAGTTCAAATACCTGGTGAACGAAACAGAATGGCTGAATGAACCAGAGGCAGACGAGGTAGCCCCCAATGTATATGGCGGCACCAATAGTGTGATCTCGCTGTAAAACAACATCTTTTCCAGATCAGCAAAATAGTATTGCAACCCGGGTCCTGTTGCTTTTAGCAACATGCCCGGGTTAATTTTTTGGAACGGATACCTGCGTGCCGAAACATAGCGGCCAAAAGGACATCAAAATACATTACCTTTAATGTAATCTGCCGAAAACAATAGCAACTTTTCTCCAGATACTCCCATTGATCTGTGTACCGATCACCCATTTTTTAATTAAACAGTAAAACAAACATGGCAGAAACCTGGAACAAAAAAGAAAGAGAAAAGAAAAAACAGCAGAACAAAAAAGAAAAAGCTGAGAGAAAACAGGAACGCAAAGAAAATTCTAAAGAAGGTAAAAGCCTGGACGATATGATGGCTTACCTGGATGAGAACGGAAACCTATCTTCTCAACCACCTGATCCCCGCAAAAAAATTACCATCAAACTGGAAGATATAGAGATCGGTGTACCCAAGCATGAACCGGTAAACCCAGAAGACCTTATCCGCAAAGGTATCGTGACCTTCTTCAATGACTCAAAAGGGTATGGTTTTATTAAAGACATAGAAACACAGGAAAGTGTGTTTGTGCATATCAATTCCCTTACGGAAGAGATCAAAGAACATAACAGGGTAACCTTTGAAGTGGAAATGGGTCCAAAAGGCGCCAATGCCGTGAACGTAAAGCTGGTGAAATAAACCGGCCCACTGCCTTTTTACATTGAGCATGCCCCATTATATATAACTGGCATCTTTGGCTTCAGTTGAGAATGTAATAGTATCTCCTGTGGCAAATTGCCTTTCATTCACCCTTATTTTCAATAACTGTTCACCTGTCTGCACTTCCAGGGTGTAATAGGCGCCATGGTATAATATCCGTTGTATAACTCCGGTAAATACCAGGCTGCCATCATCTCCGATACGGAATTGTTCCGGGCGAACAAGCAGCTGTTTGCCTTTAAGCGCTTCGTTTGCCGGTAATATGCTTATAAGATTATATTCTCCAAATAGAGCTGCGCAATATTCATCCACCGGCTGCTGGTAGATCTCTTCTGGTGTTCCCTGCTGAATAAGTTCTCCATTCTTCAGCACTATGATCTTGTCTGCCCAGGGAAGTGTGTCTGTGGCATCATGCGATACCAAAATGCAGGAGATGCCCAATGCTGATCCTATTTCATCGATCACTGTTTTAATAATGGTTTTATGTGCCGCATCCAGATTGGAAAAGGGCTCATCCAGCAATAATAATTCAGGAGAAGTGGTCAGCAGCCGGGCCAGGACAATGCGCTGGCGTTCGCCTCCCGACAACTGGTCGGTTCTTCTTTTTAGTAAATGACCGATGCGGCAAACAGTATAGATGCGATTGGCTTCCGCTTCCGGCAGGAGGTTCTTTGATTCCAGTTCCTCTTCCACCCGGTAGTTGTTGCGCAATTCAAAATGCTGACTGAGATAAGCAATGGCAGGATGACCGGGAATTAATTTATCCAAAGGCCCGGCCACCTTTGTGTTTTTAAATAACACCTCACCCCTATCCGGCTGAACAAGTCCTGCGATCAATTTCAGCAGCGTTGTCTTCCCGGAGCCTGTCTCACCGGCGATAGCTATTTTCTGTGATGCCTGTTGGGAAAAAGTTATTGCCTTTACAGCGAAGTGCCCGTTCTCCTCTTTACTGATACCATTTACTTGTAATAAAGCCATGCCCGAAAATAAAGGAGTACAGTTGCTTTAATCCGTTTTCTTTTCTTCTTTCAGCAATTTGAAATAGGTTACTTTAAAACGGTTGTTCACTATTTCACCCTGCACTTCAGCTTTCCTGATCTTTTCACAAAAACCATCAGTGGCATGGGCATCTCCGTGTTCATCAATGGAAGTTCCATCTACAAAATAGCTTTTGCCTTTGATCCGTACCGCCAGGTGGCAGCCTTTTCCTTCCATTTTAAAATTACATTCCCCGCAGGAAGTCTCCACTACTTCTATCTTTTTAGCCGAATCGGGTACTGCCACTTTAGACGAACCCTGCTGGCCCTTTACGGACAAAAAAGAGAAACTGCAAAACAGTAATATCAGTATTGATCTCATATGATCAGTTTTAAGAGGCAAAACTAAGCAGAATGCAATAAAACACAAGCATGATCACTGTATAAGCATACGCCGGGAGCGGGCTGAGAAAGAAATACTGCTTTTGCCTGTTAAAAGCGTATATTCACCATGTGATTTAAAGTTCATACAACATTCAGTCCTGACCAGTTTCAATTCTTACTCTTCGTTCCAGTAATAGTTATTCTTCTCTCTACTTTTTGCTGCGCTTCTTTATCACAGGTATTTCTATTGTTTTATTTAAATTATTGTTTTATGAACATGTATGTTTCCAACCTCAGTTTTCACACAGGTGAAGATGATCTGAGAAAATTATTTGAGCAATTTGGCGCAGTATCTTCTGCTAAAGTCATTTCCGACAGAGAAACAGGCCGCAGCCGTGGTTTTGGATTTGTGGAAATGGGTAATGATGATGAAGCCAAAGAAGCCACCAAAGCCCTGCACAACAAAGAGATCGAAGGCCGGGCCATGTCTGTTACCGTAGCCAAAGAAAAGCCGGCAAGAGCAGATAACAAAAGATGGTAACCGGATGAAGTCATTCCTGAGGCTTTCTCAATCCGGTCTTCTTCTTACCATACCGGGCTGATATTCCTTTTGAGAAAGCCTCTTTTTATTTTTTGTTGCAAATAATTCTGTTTGCAAAAATTCCCCTTTTACAAATGTCAACCATTTTACAGTTAGCCCAGGCAGATAAAAGCCTCCGCATTTTAGCAGAAGGGCTTAAAGCCGCCAATCTCGAAGAAACCCTTAACGGCATTGGCCCTTTCACCATACTTGCCCCGGTCAATCTTGCATTTGGCAAACTGATGCCCCCCGATACTTTTGATAATATGATGAAGCAAAGCGGCACCAGCCCCAAGCTTTCTGAATTGCTTACCTATCATGTGATAAAAGGGAAAAAACTGCACAGAGATTTCCGGGACGGACAAAAACTTCAAACGGTAAACGGCAAAGAACTATCCGTAAGTGTAAGAGATGGGGAGGTATGGATAAATGGATCTAAAATACTTGCCAAAGACAGGCAGGGCTCCAATGGTGTGGTACACTCAATTGATACAGTGAACCTTCCTTTGGCATAAGCTGTTCTGACACCAGTACATTCTATTTCTTCTGTTTAATTGTTTAGCATGAAAAAAGATACTATCATCCAGTTTGTAGGATTCGTAACCAATGTTGATGCAGATACATTTGCCCCTGAATGGGAAAAATATGCCAGGAAACTCATGAACAAAAAATCGGAGACCATCCTGGAAAAGAAAACAGGGAATATCAAAAGCCGTTTCCGTTATATCTCCCAGCATGAATGGACAAACCCGGATGTGCGTTTTGCTTTTATGAATGAACGCAAATCAGAGCACTTCCCTGACATGAGTGTGCAGGTAGTACAAATTGGCGGCTACATTCTATTGGAAAGCCAGAAGCCTTCTGTTTCCAATGATGGCCTTACTAAACTCGTGGCCTTTATCAGCCATGATGATAACGATATCGATTTTTACAAGCACCTGCCTTTTCACAAATACCTGAACCTGTACCAGGCTTTTTATGAAAGCTGTGTGTACGGCTATGTCATTGAATTTTATATTCCAGACAGCAATATTGACGAGATGTTATTGCTGCTGAAACAAAGAAATGGTGTGGATGCCGCTACTTACCAGGAATGCCTGGTACCACATATCTGATCATTTACCTGTCTTGGTTTCCGACAGCGTCCTTTCTCACCTCCTCCCAAATCATTGCAGCCAGGATCTGTACTCAACTTCGTATTGAGCAAAGGGAATAGTGACTGACATCGGTCATATCACTACAATATATTTTCATTAATTTTGAGGGCAATGTCCCGCACCATAATCACAGGCACTGGTTCTTATATACCTCCTGTTGTACAATCCAATAACGATTTTGCAAAGCATGTATTCTATGCCGATAACCAGGAGCCACTTCCAACACCGCCAGGCGTGGTAGTGGAAAAGTTCAAGCAAATAACCGGCATTGAAGAAAGACGGTATACCACCGATGAACTAAATACCTCGGATATTGGTGCTATTGCTGCCCAAAAGGCAGTGGCCGACAGTGGTATTGACCCCGAAGAACTTGATCAGCTCATAGTGGCCCATAACTTCGGCAATGTGATAAAACATACTATCCAGACGGATGCAGTGCCCTCGTTAGCCTGTCTTATAAAACATGCATTGGGTATTCGAAACCCTAACTGTGTGGCCTACGATATTTTGTTTGGCTGCCCCGGATGGGTGCAGGGCGTTATCCAGGCCGATGCTTTTTTTAAAGCCGGCATAGCCAAAAAAGCACTGGTGGTTGGTGCCGAGACCTTATCAAGAGTGATCGATATGTACGACAGGGATAGTATGATCTTCAGCGATGGTGCCGGCGCTGCCGTACTGGAGTATAAAGACTCTTCTGAAAATGGCCCTGGTATACTCAGCGCTGCTGTGCAAACTCATTCGCTGGATGAGGTGGAATACATCAATATGGGACAATCCTTTTATCCCGGCAGCGATCCAAGGGTCCGTTATATAAAAATGAAGGGGCGCAAAGTGTATGAATACGCCATGAAATATGTGCCTGCTGCCATGAAAGACTGTTTGGATAAAAGTGGGGTGTCTATACAAGACCTCAAAAAAGTATTCATTCACCAGGCCAATGAAAAGATGGATGAGGGCATCATTAAGCGGCTCTATCAATTATATGGAATAGCCAACCCGCCGGAATATGTGATGCCAATGAGCATTCACTGGCTGGGGAACAGTTCTGTCGCCACCATTCCCACCCTTTACGACCTGGTAAGAAAAGAACAGGTAACACATCACCAGTTATTACCTGGTGATGTGATATTGTTTGCGTCTGTTGGCGCCGGTATGAATATTAATGCGGTTTGTTATCGTACCTGAGAAGGTTTTTAATAAGCCCGCTGGGAATGTGTTCTTTCCGGTCTTCTTTCCCGGCTGCTATTGCCCCGGCTGGCGTTACCGTTATTGCGGTTACCGTTTCCCCTGTTGGAATTGCCTCTGAAATTTCTATTGAAATTAGATTGCTGTACTACAGGTACCTGAACCGGTTGTGCTGAATTATTCTCAAACTCATGGCCTTTTACCACGGGGATCGTTTTCTTGATCAGCTTTTGAATATCAGATAAGAAGCTGCGTTCGCTGTAATCACAAAAAGATATAGCCACACCACTGGCCCCTGCCCTGCCCGTTCTTCCGATACGGTGTACATAGGTTTCAGGAATATTCGGCAACTCGTAGTTGAGCACATGGGTAAGTTCATCAATATCAATACCACGGGCGGCAATGTCGGTAGCCACCAATACTCTTGTCTTACGGGTCTTGAAATTAAGCAAGGCCGATTGCCGGGCATTCTGCGATTTGTTGCCGTGTATGGCCTCGGTACGTATACCGGCCGCATTCAGGCTTCTTGCCAGTTTATCTGCCGCATGTTTCATCTGGGTGAAAACCAGCAGCGTTTCGATCGTCTCGTCCTTTAATAGTTTCACCAGCAGTGATTGCTTGTGTTGCTTCTCCACCAGGTAAAGCGATTGCTGGATCATATCAACCGTTGAAGAGGGAGGTGTTACTTCCACTTTCACCGGGTTTGTAAGCAGTATGTTAGCCAACTGCATGATCTCATTGGGCATAGTGGCTGAGAAGAACAACGTTTGTCTTTTGGCCGGTAGTTTGGCGATGATCCGTTTTACATCATGCACAAAGCCCATATCGAGCATACGGTCTGCTTCATCCAGCACAAAGAACTGGATATTGCTTAAAGAAATAATTCCCTGTTGCATCAGGTCAAGTAAACGACCCGGTGTGGCTACGATAATATCAACGCCGCTGCGGATAGCCTGCACCTGGCTGTACTGAGGCACACCACCGAAGATCACTTTATGTTTAAGAGGCAGGAACCGTCCATACGCTTCAATGCTCTCGCCAATTTGAATGGCCAGTTCACGGGTTGGTGTAAGGATCAGCGTTTGTATCCTGCGTTGTCTTTGAGGCCCTTGCTGTTGCTGCTGGTACATCAATTGTAAAATGGGAATGGTAAATGCAGCAGTTTTACCGGTTCCGGTTTGGGCACATCCCAGCAGGTCTCTTTGTTGAAGGATTGCAGGAATGGATTGTTGCTGAATAGGTGTTGGGGTGTTGTACCCTTCTTTGCTCAAAGCCTTTAATACAGGCTCAATGAGCTGCAAATTGTTAAATGACACTATGAAAAATTTTAATGAATAAATGTGATAAGGCTACCCGGTTAAAGGGTACATTATCTGCCTTAGGTTAGAACATCACAGTATTTGGGGAGAAATGAACTACACAAACAGAGAGAGCAATAACATTAAGAACTGTAAAGATAGTGGTTATAGCCGGTATCTGCCAATAAAATATTCACTACAGCAAAAAACAGGTACCCATTCACTCATCTTCAGCCGTTTAATAAATAACCATTACTATTCATAATAACCTACCTTACCCGTTATCAAACAATACGATGAACCATTCATTTGATCTGCTGATAGACAGTTACCTGGAACATAAAGTAGGAATCGATACCGCCTTTATCAGCCAGCGGTTATCAAATGGGTTGCAGCAAAACATAAAGCAACTGCAGAAAGATGAACTGATGAAAACAGCCGGTATTGGGAATGACACTATAAAGGATGCCCAGCAAAAGACCAGGGGAGATAAGATATACTGGCTGGATAAAACCCATGATAACAGCTTCGAACAGGAATTCCTCTCGCTGGTAGATGATTTTGTAGGACAACTGAACAGTACCTGCTATACAGGTATCAATAGTTATGAATTTCATTATGCCGTGTATGAAGAAGGCAGTTTTTATAAACGCCATAAAGATCAGTTCAGGAACGACGATAACCGGAAATATTCATTGATCAGTTATCTGAACAATAACTGGCTGGAAGAGGATGGCGGACAATTGCTGGTTTACCAGCAGGAAAACACGCAGCGGATCATGCCGCAATCACAGACAGCCGTTTTCTTTAAGAGTAATGAAATGGAACATGAAGTGGTAAAAGCAAACAGGGAGCGGATGAGCATTACCGGCTGGCTGAAGCAGGTGTAGATCAGCTCCTTTTGACAGCATACAAACCAAGGGTAACGGTTTTTCCCCGGAGCATCGGGCTGTCAATATAACTAAAATGATAGCCGGGGACTTCTTTAAGCTCGGCATAAAGTTGTTCAGATATGATCAGCATTTCTTTATAATGGTTACACAACGCCACTATACGGGCTGTTGTATTCAGCACATCCCCGGAATAAACGATATCTTTTTTTATGGTCCCTATTTCACCGGTAGCTACTATACCCAGGTGGACGCCAGCCTTAAATGAGGGGACAACACCAAACTCTTTATTAAACAGATCGCTATTCGCTGTCACTGCATCCTGGATGGCTGTAAAACAGTAAAGACAGTTAGCATCTTTAAGACCTGTTTTCTTTTCCCAGGAGATCACAATTTCATCTCCTACATACTGATATATTTCACCATACGTATTAATAATAGCTTTATTGGCCACCTGGTAAAAGAAACG
>JAEUVL010000348.1 GCA_016786965.1 Chitinophagaceae bacterium | reverse complement strand
TAGTCTTGCGGCTGCATCATCTGTACCATCGGCCACTATCACCATGCCTGCATGTATGGAATAGCCCATGCCTACCCCACCGCCATGATGCAACGAAACCCAACTGGCGCCACCTGCGGTATTTACCAGTGCATTTAATATAGGCCAGTCGGCCACGGCATCACTTCCATCCAGCATCGCTTCTGTTTCTCTATTGGGAGAGGCTACCGAGCCGGTGTCCAAATGATCCCGCCCAATAACAATGGGAGCTTTTACTTTTCCTGTTCGTACCAATTCATTAAAAGCAAGTCCTGCTTTTTCCCGTTCACCTTGTCCCAACCAGCAGATGCGGGCCGGCAGTCCCTGGAAGGCGATCTTTTCTTTCGCCATCTTCATCCAGCGGATCATGCCTTTATTCTCCGGGAACATACTCATGATCAGTTCATCGGTAACGGCAATATCATTAGGATCACCGCTCAATGCCGCCCAGCGGAACGGGCCTTTGCCCTCGCAGAATAAGGGACGGATATAGGCGGGGACGAAACCGGGGAAAGAAAACGGGTTGAATGTTGAAGGTGTAAGGTTTAAGGTTTCGAAGAGTTCCTTACCTGGAGTTGTACCCAGCGCTTTGCACCTTTCCACAAATTCCTGGGCTCTCGCCCTGATATTATTTCCGTAATCAAAAGTGATAGCACCCTTATCCATCAGTTGCAGCATCAGTTGCACATGCAGGTACATACTTTCATAAGCCCGGTGCAGGTACTCTTCCGGGTTTTGTTCTCTTAGTATGTTGGCCTGTTCATTTGAAAGGGTATGCGGTATGTACCCAATGAGCGGGTCGTGTGCAGAGGTTTGGTCGGTCAATGTATCGGGAATAATATTTCTTTCCAGCAACCGCTGCAATAAGCTTACTGCATTGCTCAGTACCCCGATACTTTTAGCCGTACCTGCTGCTTTATATTGTATGGCAGCGTCTATCGCTTCATCAATGTCTGTAAATTTTTCATCGAGGTATCTTGTTTCAATGCGTTTGTCAATACGCCATTCTTCTACTTCGGCCACCAGCGCCACTCCTTCATTCATCGTAATGGCCAAAGGCTGAGCGCCACCCATACCACCGAGTCCGGCTGTTACGTTGAGGGTTCCCTTTAATGTGCCGTTGAAATGTTTATCTGCTGCGGCTGCATAGGTTTCGTAAGTGCCCTGCACAATGCCCTGTGAGCCGATATAGATCCAGCTCCCGGCTGTCATCTGGCCATACATCATCAGGCCTTTCTTTTCCAGTTCTTCAAAGTGCTTCCAGTTGGCCCAGTTAGGAACGAGTTGGGAATTACTTATTAAAACCCTGGGTGCATCTTTATGTGTTTTTAAGATCCCCACGGGTTTACCGGATTGTATCAGCAGGGACTCATCATTCTCCAGCACTTTCAGGGATGCAATGATATTATCGAGGGCTTCAAAGTTTCTTGCGGCTTTGCCACGGCCACCGTATACAATCAGGTCGTCAGGACGTTCGGCCACTTCGGGGTCAAGGTTGTTCAGCAGCATACGCAGGGCGGCTTCCTGTATCCATCCTTTGCAAGTAAGGGTGCTGCCGGTGGGGGTTTTGTATTTTACGGGGTCGTATTGCCTGGTGAGTGTATTCATACTTAGTATGTTGAAAAATGAATGTTGAATGTCAAATGCTGGGTGAAAGATGTATTAAACGATCATTCAAAATACAACATACAGCATTTAGCATAATCTCCGCAAAAGTCGTAATTCTCTCTCAAAAACATTTACCTTCATCGCTTTAAGTTTTATACTATGAGTATACATATAAGTGCCCGCCCTGGTGAAATTGCCAAGACCGTTTTACTGGCGGGAGACCCGCTGCGGGCCAAGTATATAGCGGAGAAGTACCTGCAGGATTTTACCCTGGTGAGCAGCACCCGCAATGCTTTTTATTTTACTGGTGCATACAAAGGCAAGGTGATCACGGTAGGCGCCAGTGGTATGGGCTGTCCTTCTATTGGCATTTACTCGTATGAATTGTTTACGGAGTATGAAGCGGATACCATCATCCGTATTGGTACCTGCGGGGCCTATACCAGTGAGTTGAAAGTGTTTGATCTTATCAATACTGATATGGCGGCGAGTGAGTCCACCTTTGCAAAATATGCCTGGGGTATAGAAGGAGATCTGATCCCGCACCAGGGAAAAGCATATGAGATGATCAATGAGACAGCTGCCGGGTTGTCGATGCAACTGCGGCAATGTAATATTCATTCCAGCGATATCTTTTACCGCAAAGACCCGAACATCCCGGCCGTGGCCACTGCGAACAACTGCCTGGCGGTGGAGATGGAAGCGTTTGCTTTATTTGCGAATGCCAAACATTTGGGTAAAACAGCCGCTACCCTGCTTACGGTGTCGGATGTGATCCCTACACATGAAAAGATATCAGCCGATCAGCGGGAGACGGCGCTGCTGCCGATGATGGAACTGGCGCTGGAAGCGGCGATAAGAATTTAATTATTCCTTTCCTTGTAGTGAACCGACGGGCATGGACCGGGCTGTAGCTTCTGACTCGCCATACCATACCTGGCCCAGCCCTATGCCTGCGTATGAATACTTTACGGGCAGAATTTCCTTACCTGAGCGGGTAACAAGGCCCTTCTTTGCATCATTTTCCACGATAAAGAATCCTGAAGTCACCGGCTCCACGTTGGTATATTTTCCATCAAACAGTAAGTTGCCGGATGCCTCCAGCTGCATCCGCTGGCTGCCGGAGGTGAATTGTGCTGTTTGAAACCAATAGGAATACCGATCGATCTGGTTGAAGATAAAGGGCAGAATTTCGGTACCATTTTCATCAAGCAATCCCCAGGTATTATTCTGCATGCGGCCGATATACCAGTTAAAGAAAGGATCGTATTGAATCATTTCGCAGGTGGTACTGAAGTACTGACCCGGTTTCACCTGCACTATATTTTTTTTGTCTTTGCGCCGGAAGAAAAAAGATCCAGGTGCAAGTGAATCCACATCTTCAAAGGTTTTATATTCTTTACCATTCCAGGTAAATCCAAGTTTTTTCAGGTCAGCCGTGAGGAATACCTCTTCGGCATAATGGTCATGTTTGCCATTTACAAAAGGTGATAAAGTAGCCCGTAAGCCGCTGCCATAAGGAGGATAGCTTATATCTGCCCAGGCAGTAGTGTCAAGTAAATTATAGTTTGTATCAAGCAGAAAGTGCTCGTTGTCTGTGGTAATCCCTTCAGCAAATCCCATTTTTTCCAAATCCCCAAAACACCTGAAAATGAAATACATTTTTGGCAGCCTGGTAAAAAGTCCGGTCTTTCTATCCCATATTAAAGAAACGGAATCATCAATACATACATACTGACCATTACGGGCGCCTTCATCAATATGAAAGAAACGACCCTCAGGTATCAGTATTTTACCGGAAGCATCCATCAATCCCGGCTTGCGTAAGCTCCTGCTGGTAATAAATACCAATGTTTGGGTACGGCCCAGTTGTTCAAGGTAATCATAGACCGGTTTGCGCAACCATTGTCCTTTATCATGGATAATACCCAGCTTGAACAGTGAATACTTTTCATCATCCACCAGTGTATCTTTTTGAAAGATCCGCATTATCGAAGTGGTATCACTCAGTCCATTGTGCCCGGATAACGGTTGCTGTAGCAGCAGTTTTCCGGCTGCATCAAAATAAACTTCTTCTTTTCCGTCTTTCCCTTTTCCTTTTCGTTCTATGTAAAACAAGGGCCATGTGTCACTAAGCAGGTGTATTTCCTTGTTGATGGAGGCAAATATTTCTTCCCGCTTAAGCATATCATACACTCTTCCGTTGGTAACCCAGTACCGGTTAGCTGTTATTTCGGGTAAATAGGCAGCACGGCCATTTTCATTTTCCATTACCGGTTTTGCACTTCCCGGCTCAAGATAAAATCGTTTCCCATCTTTCTCTACCGAAAACCAGGTCTGTTTGTTGAAAGCAAATGAATATGCTTCATCATATTCAGCCGGTAATAAAATTTTGCCGTTACTGTCTGCTATACCGCATTTTTTCCCTTCGTAAAAGCGGTAACAATTATCCCTATCAGCCTCTGCATACCCGAACTTTCGGTCAAAAATGAGTTGGCCTGCTGCATTGTAATAACGGGATTTTTCTCCTTTGTCTGAAGCATTAAATCCTGTTCCATTTCTTACCGCAGGTATATAAAAAAACGTTCCCAGTTCCTGCGTTTTTCCATCAGCAGACACCACTCTGAAACCTCCGTTTAGGTATTCAAGGCGGTTATCGTAAAATGGACCCTTGTGGATCATGTCCATCCGCAATTCGGGTTCCTGTGCTTTCTTGCCGGCCGGATGTATCTTCAGCCAGTCAGCCAGTTTGCTGAGTGCAGGACCAGCTTCGGCATGGCCTACACCAGTCCAGGCTTCGTCTATCATCACCTTTTCATCTTCTGCCAGAATTTCTTCCTGCTTTTCTGATCTGGAAGGCTTATTCAGCGGATTGCGCAGGTCCTTAACTTTCAATAACTCAAAAATGGTTTTCTCTTTGTACAGCTGAGCAGCCAGCTGCCGGGGCATAAGGAACAAGAACAATAAAACAAATAAGGAAAACACTTTCATGGCTGGGTGTTGTTAATTCAATTGAATGAAGGATAGGAAGCATTCAATAAAATATTCCGCGAAGCGGCAAATTCATTTATTTTATTTACAAAAGAAAAATCTTTGATAAGCCCGTACACTTTATTAATATCGTTGGCAAAGATGCGGTCCTCGCTGGCAAAGCCGACAAATTCACGGACATAATCATGGGCAAATTCTAACAGTTCGCTGCTCTTCAACGGGCGGCGAAATTCGATGGCCTGGCAGGCGGAGAGTAATTCAATAGCCAGGATATATTCGAGATTGTCAAGTACCCGGTTCAGTTTGCGGCCGCTGATGCTGCCCATGCTTACATGGTCTTCCTGTCCTAATGAGGTAGGGATGCTGTCTGCACTGGCCGGGAAGCAAAGCGTTTTATTTTCTGTGACCAATGCGGCGGTGGTGTATTGCGGTATCATAAAACCGCTGTTGAGCCC
>JAEUVL010000341.1 GCA_016786965.1 Chitinophagaceae bacterium | reverse complement strand
CTTATTAATATCAGCGCTGCCCTGTATGCACATAAATTCACTCATTTATATGCCCCGGAGCAAGTAAGAACATCTCAGTCCTCTCAGAATATCTTTACCAAAACCTGGCGTTTGTTTTCTGGTCCGCGACAGACCCGCTCCATCATTACTAGTTACCCTTCTTTTTCCTTTGATACAGTATTACTCAAAACCTCCAATGGTATCTACATAGATACATGGTACGGCCCAACAGATTCGGTTGCCTTGGGCACGGTCATCCTTTTTCATGGCATTTTGTCGAATAAAGGAATGGTGCTCAGTGAGGCATCTGTTTTCCGTTATTTAGGTTATAATGTATTGCTGGTTGATTTTCGGGGCCATGGAAATAGCGGAGGTAATACCACTACTGTGGGTGTAAAAGAAACAGAAGAGGTGAAATTGGCGTATGATCATATAATGGCAAAGGGGGAAAAGAATATATTTCTCTGGGGCAGCTCCATGGGGGCTGTGGTGGTAGCGAAAGCCATTTCCGATTACGGGTTGAAGCCTGCGGGTATTATGATGGAAATGCCTTTTGCCTCATTACAATCTCATTTGCGGGCCAGGGCGAGGGCTGTTGGGTTTGAAGGGCTGCCCGAAAAACCATTTGGGTTTTTGGTGAGTTGCTGGATGGGTTGGGAAAAAGGATTTAACGGTTTGAGGCATCGTACAACGGACTATGTGAAAAAGATCAGTTGTCCTGTACTGATGCAGTATGGCGGGCAGGACCTGTATGTATTAAAGGAAGAAACAGATAAGGTGTATGCAGCTATCGGTGCAGCAGAAAAAATTCTGATTGGGTATGAAAATGCGGGGCATGAGTCGCTCCAGCAGCATGATTCCCCCCGATGGGAATCGGTTGTGAAAACCTTTTTAGCGGGGGCTACCCGTTAGTTATTTACGGATGGTGACTTTTGTACCGGTATTGGTAAAGCCGTATACTTCCGTCACATCATCATTTTTCATCGAAATGCAGCCAAGGGTCCAGTTCTTGTATCGGTCTACCACAAAATCTTCGTGTGGCCAGGTGCCATGTATGCCGATGCCACCACCTATGCTGGCATTGGCAGGAATCTCACCCCGCTGTTTTCGCTGATTAAATTTTTCCCGGTCTGCCGCAGTGGGATAACTGATCGAGAGAAAGCGGCACCATTTTTCATGCACCCGCTTTGCGGTAATAGTAAAGCTTCCTTCAGGAGTGTTCTTGTCTCCTTCCATTTTCTTATCGGCCAGAGAATTATTGCCAAACACAACCGGGTAGGTAGCGTACCATCCCTTATCATCATACACACTCAGTTCATAGTCTGATTTATCGATAATGATGGAAACAGAACCAACAGGTCCTTTGGCATCCCGGCTAAAGCTGCTGCCATTGCGGTTGAGATAAGGGGTATTGGCTTCTGATGCCAGTAATCCGCTCCCCAGGAAAACTGATGTGAGGACAATAAAGTTTTTCATGTGTTATAAGTGTTTTCAGTAAGGCCAAATGTAACTTGCTGCTTCGGTGGGAGCGGCAGGTGCTCATGGCTGCTAATCAGTAACCGTCAATTTCTTCAAACGCAGTGCCACGATTTTTTATTTTGTCGTGTGGATAAGCTTGTTGGGTTCAATACGGGATTTTAACTGCATGTTTAGAAAAACTACGGGGTGATCGTACTGGATTGTCAAACTAAAAGAGCCAAATCTCACATCAAAGAAAGTATTTCTTGGTCGAATCAGCAGTGAAATTTTAAACATGGCAGCCTATTTTGAGACTATTCACCGGCTTTTTATTTTCTGCCTTAAATTGTGCAACCAAAATCTACTGCAATGAAATATTTCTTTTGCTTCCTTGTTCTTACTACTGCCTCATTTACTATTTGTGCTCAGCAACCCCGTATTATTTCAGGGCCTATGCTGGGACCAGTAGAACTTCGGGATGCCAAAATATGGGTGGAGGTATCGCAAGAAGTAAAATCCGCTGCAGTACAAGTAAACAAAAAAGGCGAAACAAAAAGCAGGACCCTTACTTACAAAGGCGATCTGGGCAATGAATTCAATCCCATTTATTTTACCGTAGGAGGACTTGATTTTAATACTACCTACCAATATAAAATATGGATCAATGGAAAAGCCAGCACCGGCGCAGGGGAGTTCACCACAAAGGACCTCTGGCAATGGAGAAAACCTGTACCAGAATTTAGCTTCCTGACCGGGTCCTGTTCTTATTTCAACCAGCCCGAGTATGACCGAAAGTATACCGACATGGTAAAACTCGACAGGCCTGCCACTCCATATGGTAAAGATTCTTCTATTTTTCAAACAATGGCAAAAGAAAAGGCCGCCTTCATGCTATGGCTCGGAGATGCCTGGTACACCCGTGATGTGGATTACTATAGTGAATGGGGGCTTTGGTACAGGGCCAGTCACGACAGGGCCATACCCATCTTACAAAACTTCTGGAAAGCCATGCCGCAGCTGGCCATCTGGGACGACCATGATTATGGCCCCAACGATATAGGTAAAAATTATATTCTCAAAGAAACCAGCCGCAAAGTATTCAACTCCTATTTCTGCAATCCTTCGTCAGGGGAGAACGGACAGGGAACTTATACTATGACGAGCTGGGGAGATGCTGATATTTTTATGACGGATGACCGCTGGTGGCGCAGCGCCGACAGGATGAAAGACTCCGTGGATGGTAAACCAAATCCTGAGAAGACAATGTTGGGAAAACAGCAAATGGACTGGCTGAAAAATTCGTTACTGTACAGTTCCGCTACATTTAAGATCATAGCCGTGGGCAGCCAGGTGTTGAACCCTGCATCGCCGTATGATAAGTTGTCAAGATGCCCGGCAGAGTATGATGAATTAATGAATTTCTTAAAAGAATACAAGATCAATGGCGTTATCTTTCTTACCGGCGACAGGCACCATAGCGAGATCATAAAAGTAGACAGACCAGGTACGTATTCATTATATGATATAACCGTTTCCCCGCTTACTTCAGGCACCCATTCTTTTGGTGGGCCAGAGAAAAATAATCCTTACCGGGTTTTGGGTATTGACGAAAAGCAGAATTATGGAAGATTTACCTTTAGTGGGAAGGCAAATGAAAGAAAACTGACCGTCGAATTTTTAGGGGTAAAGGGTGAGAAACTGGGCGAATGGAGCATTATGGAAAAAGATTTAAAAACACCAAGATAACCGCACATGAAACTGCTTATTTACATCCTGCTGCTTTTTTTCACATTTGCAGCCTGTAAGGAAAAAAAGAAAGATCCGGTATTGCCGGCACCCTCCGCCACAAGTAACACATCATCAGCCGTTGCAGACGATCAGCAATCAACTGACTCTGTCATTATTCGGACCGTGATAAAGGATTTTTATAATTGGTATAATAAGAATGATCAAAAACTGATGGCCTTTCAGCTATATGATGGCATAAAGAAAACAGACAGGCCGCCATACCGCATCGACTGGAAAGAGGTGGATAAATATCACCAGTTCATCCGCACGAATGTGCCGCAACTGGGCGAGGAGTTTATCATGAACCAAAAGCAATTTTTTCAGGAATGTGACTCTGCGTTGAAGGTGGACAAAGAAGATGATATTCCTTATGGGTTTGATTATGATTGGTACACTGGTGGCCAGGAAGGACCCGAATACCTGGTAAAAGAGGTGAACAAGCCAGGGAAATGGCTTATGAAGTGGTCCGGTGATTATGTAATCGTGGATATTAAAGGGGTATATAATAATAATGGTAAAAAAGAGGAAACTACATTTGTAACTGTAAAGATGAGAAAGGAAGGCGAAGAATGGAAGATCGCTAAAATTGGTCACGAACAATAACAGAATGCTATGACTATTTATTTCGGGTATGAAAAAGGACAAGTAATGCAGGCGCTGCGATATCATTTTATCAGCAGGCCGGAGATACGCATCATGATCATCCTTGTAAATGTGTTTGCACTGATCTCTATTATTTTATATGCAACAGGTAAAATATCACCAGCAGCTTTTTTCGTTGGCTCCTTTCTGTGGGTGTTGCTGATGGTAAGCTTTATGTTTTTCCTTCCTGCTATTGTCTATCGCAGGGCAGTTACTTTCAAGCATAATTTCAGTATGGAATTTACTGACGAGCATTTTATACTCGGGCATGAGGGAGGTGGTTCTAAAACATGGTCCTGGACAGCCTTAAAGAGTTATTTAGAAAGTCCGCATTTCTTTCACCTGTACTTCGACAGCCGCTCCTTTTTCCTGGTTCCTAAAAGCGGCTGCAAAGACACAGACGAAGTATATGAGTTACGACAACTGATAAAAAGCAAAGTCAGAAAGGGCTAGATAACAGTTAAAAACTAATAGTTGGCATGCCGCATCAACGGTCTCTTATTAAGTAGAAGATTCTTTTCGGTTGAAGAATTATTATCTATTCACTTTTAATTAAGCCAGTTTTTTCTCCATCACATAGTGCGGAATAGTGACCTCGGTAAATTCATCACTGGCCACTTTGTAGCCCATTTTTTCATAAAACCCAATAGCATTTTTACGGGCATGCATCGATAGTGTTTTATAGCCCCTGTCGCGGGCAATATTTTCTGCAAATGTCATCAGGGCCCTGCCGATCCCTTTTCCCTGCAGGTTATTGAGCACGGCCATTTGCCGCAGCCTGACAGTACTGGGGTTTTCTTCCACCAGCATGCAGCAACCGAGAATATCCTCTTCTTCAAAAGCGCCAATCAGCATATTTGATTTTTCTTCCTCCAATTCTTCCGGCGTGAAGCCAAGACCCAGCGGCTTGCGGAGAATATCATCCCTCAGTTTTACCATTTGACGGTATTCGAAGCTGCCATGATCCAGAATTTTTAATGCCATAACCAGATAGTTGTTTGGGGAGAACATCAAATTACAAAGAACTTATAAAACGACCAACCGTTTAGGGCCTTATTTTCCGGCTAATATGGCCCGATGCTGTTTATTATCCCTTCGTTTTCAGATAGTTGGTTTAAAACCGGAAAAAAAGGTGTTTTGGATGCTTATTAATTCAAAAAGTATATTTTTGCACCCAATAAACAAAACTTAAGAACATGTCAGACATTGCATCAAGAGTAAAAAAGATCATCGTAGACAAATTAGGTGTAGACGAAGCAGAAGTAACCAGCGAAGCTTCTTTCACCAATGATCTTGGCGCCGATTCATTAGATACGGTAGAGCTCATCATGGAATTTGAAAAAGAATTCAACATCTCTATCCCGGATGAACAAGCCGAAACCATCACCACCGTTGGTCAGGCAGTAGCATACCTGGAAGAGCATGCTAAATAAGTACACCCGGCAGCAGCCATCTGTATGACTGCCAGAAGCTGGGAAATAAATTAATCCGCCTTCTTACTGTTGGAACAGGGAAGGCGGTTTTTTACTTGGTACAATTTTCTTTGGTCGGTCACCTGCAGGCAGGTAGTTGTATATTTACCAAAACTGAATTATCTTAAAGCTATATGGAGCTAAAACGGGTCGTTGTAACAGGTATAGGGGCCCTTACCCCTTTAGGCAATAACGTTCAGGACTACTGGAACGGGTTGGTCAATGGAGTGTCCGGCGCAGATATGATCACCTTATTTGATGCATCTAAATTCCGTACTCGTTTTGCCTGCGAAATAAAAAACTTTGAGCCTACCCAATTCCTGGATAAAAAAGAAGCCCGTAAGATCGACCGGTTTACCCAACTTGCATTAGTGGTAAGTGACCAGGCTATGACGGATGCCGGCCTTACAAAGGACAATATCAATCCGGACAGGGTGGGAGTAGTGTTTGCCAGCGGTATTGGAGGTCTTATTACTTTCCAGCATGAAGTAACCGACTTTGCCCGTGGCGATGGTACGCCCCGTTTCAATCCATTCTTTATTCCCAAAATGATCCTTGATATAGCGGCAGGGCAGATCAGCATGCGGCACAATCTCCGCGGGCCCAACTTTGCGGTGGTAAGCGCCTGTGCCAGCAGCACCAACGCTATCATGGATGCGTTTAATTTAATACGCTTAGGCAAATCAGACATCATTCTTACCGGTGGTAGTGAAGCGGTGATCAGCGAGGCGGGTGTGGGTGGCTTTAATGCTATGAAAGCCATGAGTGAAAGAAATGACGACCCTAAAACAGCCAGCCGCCCTTATGATAAGGACAGGGATGGTTTTGTAATGGGTGAAGCAGCGGGTATTTTGGTACTGGAAGAACTTGAACATGCTAAAGCAAGAGGCGCTAAGATATATTGTGAAATAGCTGGTTGTGGCGCCACGGCCGATGCCCACCATATCACTGCCCCGCATCCGGAAGGGCTCGGCGCTATGAATGTAATGCTGGTGGCCCTTGAAGATGCCGGTATGAAACCCGAAGAGATCGACTACATCAATACACATGGTACTTCCACACCCATCGGCGATGGGGCGGAGGTAAAAGCCATCACCAAAGTATTTGGTGAGCATGCTTATAACTTAAATAT
>JAEUVL010000301.1 GCA_016786965.1 Chitinophagaceae bacterium | reverse complement strand
GGTTGTGCCGCCACCTGCTGGCGGAAAGAGGAGGGAGTCATCCCATCTACCCAATGACCAAAATGATTTAAGGCCCATAACACCAGGCCACCCCAGAGCAGGTATTGACCCAGAAAAAAACAGAGATCGGTAAACCAGTGAGGCCGCAAGATCTTTTGCCCGGCTTTGGCAGGAAATACTTTTTCCATTGGCACGAACAGCAGCAAGAGAAAAAGAATGCTGAACCCGGTAGCGGCTGCAATAGAATACAAATTCATGCGGGGTTAATTAAATACATTAAGGAGTGTTGTCTTTCTTTTTGTTTTTCTTTTTTTGTTTTATATCGGTACTGCGGATGACAGGACCTGATTTGGTGCCATAAAAACGTACCGGCTCTTTCGTTACAGTGTCGGGTATAATGCGAACGGAATCCATCACAGGCTGTAAGAGGAACAAACTATCAATTTGCGGAACGGTCAGCAGCTTTTCTACTCCATTGATGCTAACCGGGTACCGGGTCCTGCCGGGATGATGTGGCGGGATGACCATGCCTGATTTAGAACTGGTCATTAGTACCTTTTCTATGTCTTTATCAAACTGGTATTTCTTTAACACACTGTCGGCAATATACACCCGGGGCTTTCCAACATCGGGGCGGATGCGGGGTGTGATGGTAGTTTGATCTGCAATGATGATCGATTTTGAACTTGACATCATGGGGCTGATGGTAATCGAATCACCCGGCTTCTTGCTGGTGTCTGCAGGAAATGTTCCCGGTTGTTCCATCGTGGATAAGCTGTTACCACCATTCGGGCTGAATAAATATTTATCTAAATAACCGGAACGGTAAGCCACAAAACCAGTCATAAGCAAAACAAAGCCGGACAAGGCAGCAGCTTTTATAAGAGGGCTGGGGGAGTGCATGGCAGTTGATTTGTCTTAAAGTTACTATTTCACCCTAAAAGATCACTGTTAAAAAAGAACTGCTGCTACCGCGGCACGGCAGTTTGATGTTCAAAGCAATAGGTCGATACCCTTGCATTGATGGGCATAGAATAGATATGCTTTAAGGTGTTCGGCAGATTGGTGACTGGTAAGAAAGAAGCGGCCCCTTCATACTCCCATACAAATGGCTTTTCTTCCGGGTGTAATTGTTGATAATAAAACATAGCTGCCGCCAGCAAGCGGGTCCGGTTGTTGATCAGCGCCTCGGTGTATATTTTCTCTTGTAATACTTGTGTTCTGGACAGGAATTCAAAATAAAGCACCCGGCGGATCGATTGATGCCGCATCGGTTCTGATGCATGGGCCAGCATCATATCATGTATCAGTATATCGCCTGCCTGCATGGGCACTTCAATAAAGGGCTCATGTTGTAAAACACAAATAGATTTTCCGGAGAGATGGCTGCCCGGTACCACCCGCAGTGCGCCGTCATTTTCTTTTACCTCATCCAGGTAAATGCCCACCGTAAAGCAGCGACCTGTTCTTTCATGCATCATATCCTGGTGCCAGAGCACCGGCAATTCATCACCGGCATTCTTTATCACTGCAAATTCCTGTATCAA
>JAEUVL010000277.1 GCA_016786965.1 Chitinophagaceae bacterium | reverse complement strand
GTGATACATGATGAGCAGGATGATGGTGCCAATACCATCACATTGACACCGCCAAATTTCAGCAGCTATGACCAGACCCTAATGGATTATTTATTTTATGCCAATATAGAACACTATGATACCGAACATGATGAGTATTCTTTTTCTGTGAACGGGTTATCGGGCAAATTTTTCTTTGATGCCAGCGGAGCGGCTAAAGTGGCTGACCACAGCAATGTGAAGATCACCAAAACGGGCAACACGTTTACCATTGTGGCAGGAGACGGCACTACATACTATTTTGGTGGCGACGGATTGAAAGTGGAGAAAACAAGGGATGTAAAAACTGCCGGCAACCCCCGGGCCCACAAAATAAAAACGATGTCCTGGTTTCTGACAAAGATCACTTCTCCCGAAGGCGATGAGATCAACTTTACTTATTCTCCGATATATACAAAAACAAACCAGGGGCCATACCAGTCTGTAATATTAAAAACGCTGGCCCCAAATTATCCGACCGGCTCACCGTTCAACGAATTTCCAGAAACCTGTAAACCACTATGCACAGGCCAGCTATCGGCCCCTAATTATACCAAGATTGACTATGATACTTATTTTTTAAGCTCTATCAACACGTCTAACGGACAGCAGGTGTATTTCACCTACCAGGACAGACCCGATGCCAGTGGTGACAACCGCCTGGTATATGTAAATGTGTATACCAATAACAACAGCAATTCTTCAGTTGCAGTTAAAAAATACAAATTGGAATATGAAGATCACCCGGTGGGCAATGACCTGAACCAGCGGTTTCTGCTGAAGAAGATCATACAATCCACCAATGAAACAACACCGCAAACCCTGATGCATGAGTTCCAGTATAATAGTCCCGCAACACTTGGTTCGCAGGAATCATTATTGCAAGATTATTACGGCTATTCAAAAGGGAATGGATATCAACCATCCAATTTTTTCCCCAGACCGGTTGACTATGCCAATTACGAAAATGGAAGTGCGGGTATAGACAGATCCCCCGATTTTGAAGCAACGAAAGCAGGCACTTTAAAGAAAGTGATCTACCCCACCGGCGGATACGAAGAGTTTATTTACGAACCGCATACCCTGGCGCAGAACCAGTATGCAGAAAGCTATACCAATAGTTTTACCATGAACCAGTATGGTGGCGGATCCAATCAGCCGCCGGGTGACTGTGATATGAGCACTTATACCCATGCATTGAATCTGACAGCGCCGCAGGTACAAATATCTTACACAACAGAATGGAACTCTTCAGGGCCTGCGCCCAATACACCGGGGGCCTGTAATCCTGACGGGATCCATTTTCTTTCCTACCTGGAAATCTGGGACCTGCTGACCAATACCCGTGTATTTGAAGCCCGGCATAAGGTATATGAGGGGCATAATTTTACGATACAATTAGAGCCGGGTGTTCCCTATGAGGTGAGGCTGATGATAAAAGGGCTTTCCACCCGGTCGGTGGCATCATTCCAGTACAACCCGGTGACACAAACCACCGTAACCAATGTGCCGGCCTGCGGCCTGCGGGTAAAGCAAATAAATGCTTATGACCCGCTGACCGACAAAACATTTACTAAATACTATAAGTATGCTTCGCTTCAATATCCTGACCGTTCATCGGGTATTGGAGTGGTGAGGCCATCTTTTGAGTCTGTGTACCGGGGTGGTGGTATTTGTTTTGATATCACACCACCTATTGTGTTGGGAGAGAATATTGCAGAATGTCCGGAGGGGCTGCTGCAGGTAAGTTCCAGCAGTGTTTCAGGAGCATTCAGTTTCAGCGGTTCGCCTGTTGGTTATACCCATGTGATAGAAACCAATGATGAACAAATGAGCAATGGCGGTGTGGAGCATAAATTTTATGCCGTAAATAATCCGCACATGCCGGGCCCGGTGATAGGTAACGATATTGCCGGTGCTGCCAATACCTCAGCCGTGCCTGATATGAACGGTACGGAACTGGAAACAAAGGTTTTCAAAAAACAAGGCAGTGCCTTCATCCTGCTAAAGGAGACAAAGAATGTGTATGGTTGGGATCCACGGCAGGCTTATTCCCGTCCTAATTATTCAGTAAGAAAAAGGTGGGATCCCCCGGTGGGAGGGAACTTCAGTTATTATGATAAGCTGAAAGGATTTGATGTAAACAGTTATTTGCATATAAGACGCTGGTGGCATTTGAATGAAACTACCAATACTGAATATGATCAGCTTGGACAAAACCCGCTTACTACGGTCACCAGTTACACGTATGGCAATGAGCATCACCTGCAGGCCACCCAGGTAAGCACCACCAACAGTAATAATGAAACCATCACCCAGGTGATGAAGTACCCGGCCGATTATCCATCCACTGCGCCATACCCGGATATGATAGGCAAAAACATCCTGACGCCGGTATTGGAATCAAGTTCCACCAATGGGGCCGACCCTGTATCGAAAGTGCAGAATGTATATGCGTCTTACACAGGGGCCGGCAGTACGGTGTTTTATAAACCACAAACCATTAAAGTAGCTTCCGGTAACAATCCATTGGAGAACCGGCTGCAGTACCACCAGTATGATGTGGAAGGAAACCCGCTCGAATTGTCAAAAGAAGCAGACCAGCGGATAGCCTATCTCTGGAATTATAAAAAGACCTATCCCGTGGCCGAAACCAAAAACGCCTCTGCCAATGAAATTGCGTATACCAGTTTTGAAGGGGATAATGATGGCAACTGGAATGCTTCCGTCAGCAGGGTAAGCGGTGGTGTGACCGGAAAGGAATATGGATCCGGCAGCCTAAGCCTTAGTTTGACCAATACCTCCAAACCATATACCGTAACATTATGGGCGCAGGGCACCGCCACTGTAAACAGCACAACAGGAACACTGCTGACAACAAAAAATGGCTGGAGCCTTTACCAATGGAACCTCAGTGCCGGTACAAGTTCAGTAACCGTATCCGGCAATGCACTGGATGAAGTAAGACTGTACCCGGCCGGTGCGCAAATGACCACCTATACCTACCATCCATTTATCGGTATCTCCTCCACCTGCGATGCGAACAATAAAACAGCGTACTATTTCTACGATGGCTTTAACCGGCTGGCGCTTATAAAAGATGCAGATAATAATATTCTCAAAAAAGTATGCTATAACTATGCAGGCCAGGCGGAGACCTGCCTCGCCACCAGCAACACCATCTGTACCAATACAGCGGCCAACTGGCAGGATACGGAGACACCTCCCCAATGTGAACTGAATGAATCAGGAGGAAGGACCGGTTTTCTGCTGCAGGAGCAGGCAGATATGAACCCCTGTAGCCCCACTTTTGGCCAAACCCGGTGGAACAACATAGGTCAGGATGAGGAAGCCTGCCCGGTAGTTTCCAATGTTACCATTACGGCCACCAATACGACCGGGTATGCAGGCTTTACCGCTGTATATACCCTGCGGAGCAACGGGCAAACGACCACCTTTACCATACCCGCCGGATCCGGTACTCATACGCTGGGCAGTTTGCCACCCGGCGCTTATGACCTCACGATCTCCAAGACCGGTAATAATGTATGGCTGCTGTTTGGTTCCGGCTGCAGCTACCTCTCCGGCTTATCAGCCACTTTTACAAGGATCAATGTAAGTGCCAGTAACTGTAAAGCAATAACCATAGACTATGACTTTTAAAAAACACTATATGAAATTATTTGGCCTGGGCGCAGTGGCCCTTTTATTGTCAGCTACCACCCTGGTAACCAGCATTTACACCTTTTCCGTGCCGCTGATAGAGGGAGGCACCCAATCCTTATCAGCCTGCCAGGGAAAAAAGATACTGGTGATAACGCTGCCCGTGGCACAAAGCGCCTCCGCAGATTCGGTGTTGTATTCATTAGACACATTGGGTGCCGCCCGTACCGCCACCCTGAAAATAATAGCCGTGCCTTCTTATGAAGACGGATATACTGCCGC
>JAEUVL010000219.1 GCA_016786965.1 Chitinophagaceae bacterium | reverse complement strand
TCCGCCTGCTGCATTGGTAATGGTCCATTTACAGGTGGAGCTGCTGACTTTGGTATGGTCCCAATTTACCTTGTACCAGGAATTTGAATTGGTAAGAGTGGTGTTGGTGGCACTGTTCAGCAAATTAATATAGCAATAAGGCTTTTTGTCACCCATGCCGGCATTGCTTTCCACGATAGCGTTCGCATCCCTGCCATCTGCACGGGCGAAGTCAAAGCCTTCTATATATTTACCGGTATTATTCCAGGAGTTTCCGGTGATAGATATGCTTGTAAAGGAAGTAAAAGTGGAAGGCTGATAGAAAATAGCGGTGTCTCCACTATTGGCATTATAATATCCTCCGGAGGCTAACTGGATAGTAGCAGCAGATCCTTTACTCAGGTTGATACCATAGTTGCACCCGGTAAAATCGGTCTCCGCCACTTTTACCACTACACCGGCATCATTGCCATGCACTAAAATTCCACTGCCCTGTGAATTCGATATATCTGTTTCAAACACCCACAATTCCGCATCAGTGGAATCTAGAATAGTATTATAGAATCTTTCAAAAGAACAGTCTTTCACCTCGTTATAGGTACCACTGCCGATGAATCGTATGGCATCTTCGCCAGGGTTGGTACCATAGCCGGCCAATGTGGTGGCATCAAACTCCAGCATTTTAAAATAGCAATCCGATAAACACCTGAACATAGGCTTACCGCCAAGCCCTGCTCCGGCCGTAATGCTTGTTGTACCAAAGGAAGTGCCCTGGAAAGTAAGTGGGAATGCGAAATCGATATCGATGGTTTCTGTAATTTCAAACGTACCGCTTGACAACTTCACCACGGTTGGTCCCCAGGCATGTACATTGAGAAATTCAACAGCTTCCTGTAATGTTTGCCAGGATCCATAAGGGGATACCTCCATCGTATTAGCAGCCACTACTGTCCGTTCCTTAAAATACCAGTTGCCCCCGTTAGCAGTCATTGTTAATGAGAACCAGCGTGGAAGAGCAATATAGGATCCATTATCAATGATCGATCCTCCATTACCTGTTACGGCAACAAGATCGATGTGACTACCTATATTCTTAATTGTAATGGAGAGGCCATCATCTGCAGCTGTCACCACAGGAAGTACAAGTGTAATATTGTTGCTGGCCAATACAAATGTTTCCGTTTTTAAAAGTGTATCATTGGCTGTTTTGGTAACAAAATTAGTTTCCTTAGAGGCCAGCATCACCCATTGGAGGCTGTTCCAATAATAATAGCCATCCGTCAGCGTTCCGCCCGTGCTGTACACCAGCATACCCGAAGGAACGGTACCGGACAAAGGAGAAACGGAACTGATACTGTTTAACGCTACCCTGGGAGGAAGAAACCCTTTATTGGTACTTTCCATTTCAAGCAATGAATTGCTGTTGATCGTACCGGGATTATCACCAATTTTTATCTGGGCTTGTGTGCAAATAACTAATAGCAGGCCTGCAACGGCAAGTAGTTGTTTCATAGAGTGGATTTTTAA
>JAEUVL010000252.1 GCA_016786965.1 Chitinophagaceae bacterium | reverse complement strand
ACCTGGTTTGAACCTGATACATCCAAACCAACCGTATTCTTCTTATTGGCCGCTTTGGGGAAGCCAACACCAGGAGGCTGGGTATCCGGGTCATTGATACCATACTCATAGTTATCAAAGCCTTTGTCTTTTAAACAGCCGGTGAGGGTTAATGCCAGCAGGGCCGTAAAGAGAGCAGAAGCTAAAGTTATTTTTTTCATATTTCTCATTTTAGAGTTGAATAAAATTAGTTAAGATCCCAGAAAATTTTGGTGTACCTGTCAATAGTACCTTCAGCACCTACATTAGCTGGATTATAGTTATACTCTGTTTGAGGGTATAAATATCTTACCGGCACCTTGGTAGATGTGTTCTGGGGCGCTATTGAAATAGGAGGACCGGGATCAAAACCTACACCAGCTCCATATACAAACCTGTCATTCACTGAAGAACTCGGCAGCACTTCATTATAACCAAGCCTGCGATAATCTGTCCACACTTCCAATGTGTTTACACCATTCAGCGCAAACCATTTTTGTGAAATGATAGTAAATAATCCTCCAACAGGCGGAGTTAAGTTCGGGATATTGGCAGGAGTGTTTGATACAGCTGTCGGATCCACATCGGAGTAACCCGCATTACCTGATATATAACCAGAAGGATCACCAGCACCAATATAACGGAAGCTTTCAGCTATACCCTGGTTGGTTAATGCTGCCATTGACAAACCGGAAGTAATGATATTTCTCCATCTTGCTTCTGCTTGTAAAAAATAACTCTCCGCAGCAGTCAGGATAGTTTGAGCACCGCTGCTTGATTTGTATAGACCAGGGCCGATACCTGCCAGGTTAGCTGCGGTATTCGCAGTAACAGGAGGTAAGCCATACGCTACACCAACCCAACCATTTCCACCGATCTCATAAAAACGAGCCCTTCTTGGATCTGCATTATAAGAGTAATAATCAATACCCCATGCATTGGCACGGTAGTACACATTATTAGCTGTTTGAGCATTCGCTGTAGTTGCTTTATAGAGATTATAGAATGGATTAGGCTTATCAGCTACGTAGCCTGGCTGAACTGAAGCATCTTCGCCAGCAGCAAGATAACCGGATCCTTCTGTATTAATAATGGCAATCTCTGCAGCTTTATTAATACCTGCCACTGCGTAGGCATGGATAAGCATTCTTAGTTTCAGCGTATTACCGAATCTTGCCCATTTGGCTTTTTGGGGTATGATCAATGCGTCGATGGCAGCCTGGCTTGATGGTGCAGAAGTGGGATTACCAAACAGGATATCATTTTTCCAGACATCTTTATCCCCATTCGTCAGAGAAACGCTGGCACCCTTAATTAGGGCTATGCCTGTATCGATCTGGCGGAGCAGGTCTTTATAAATATCCAGCCCCTTATCGTATGCCGGTGTGGGATTACCACCACCTTTTAAGGCCTGGCTATAAGGAACATTACCGTACACATCCACCAGTATCTGGAAATTGTGTGCCTTCATAATACGGGCAATGCCTTCATAAAAACCAGCGCCGGCTTTAGCTGCTTTTGACTGTACGATCTGGTAATCGTAATTATTATCATAACAT
>JAEUVL010000248.1 GCA_016786965.1 Chitinophagaceae bacterium | reverse complement strand
TGGGCAAAGATGGCCATGCCATGAAGGGCTAAAAGCTGCCTCCCTGTCTGTCTTTCAGACCGTTCTGTCAGACTTGAGGCCAGTATTTGCTGCCGGGCATAGTTGTTGGTGCTGTCAACTGATTGCAGTTCAATAAATGGCGAACCGATAATATGTGGAGTAGGAGGGTGTGGCAATTAATTGCTATTTTTGACAAAGTAAACTGGTTTATGGTAAAAGACTGCCAGATCAATCTGTTAGCCTCACCCGGACCAGAAAATAACACAAACTAAAATACTCACATTATTTGGAACAACTGGCATCACTGACCAACCGCAAGAAAAGTGCAGCAAGGTTAACGAGGAGCTCAAAAATCATCAAAACCATCATTGCAGCTATCCAGGAAAAAAAAGGAGAGAATATCATTTCCCTTGACCTGAGGAAGATTAATGAAGCGGTAGCTGATTTTTTTATTATATGCGAAGCAGGCAATCAGCCACAGATAAGGGCCATTGCTGAAAACGTAGAATACCAGGTACGGGAAAAATGCGGCGAAAACCCCTACCATCATGAAGGATATAGCAGTCTTCATTGGGTACTGATTGACTATGTGAACGTAGTAGTGCATGTTATGCTGCCAGACAACAGGAAGTTCTACCGCCTGGAAGAAATGTGGAGCGATGCTGCTGCTAAAGAGCACAACGAATAATGTTAAAAATCATCACCGTACAAACTTTTTGGAACTATAATCATTAATTAGCAGGACACCGTAAATAATAATATGTCAGACCCCAATAATAAAAACGAAAACAGACCACCTCGATTCCCTAACCGCCCTCCGGGTGGAGATCCAAATCAGGAACCGAAAAAAGGCCCCCGTTTCAGCATATACTGGATCTACGCAATCATATTCGCCGTGTTGATTGGCTTTCAGTTGTTCAGCACCTTTTCAGGTAATATGGCCAAGATTACCGAGCTGGAATTTAGAAATATGATCGCAGCCGGTGATGTTGAAAAGTACACGATCATTGACAACCGCAAAGTGGTAAAAGTTGTTCTTACACCCCAGGGCAGAAAGAAGAACGAGCCTAAGCTTAAAGATGCAGGAAGGATAAGTGAAAAAGGGCCACACATGAGTTTCAAAATAACAAGTGGTGATACTTTTAAGAAAGGCATGGATGATTTCTACAAAGAAAATCCGGCAATTGCCAAAGTTCCAAACGATGTTGACAACGAGAGAGACTGGTTTGGCGGAATCCTGCAATTCTTATTGCCCGTTTTACTATTCGTCGGCCTCTGGATATTGCTAATGCGCAAAATGGGCGGAGGCGCAGGTGGTGGCGCCGGGCCTGGCGGTATCTTCAATATTGGAAAATCCAAAGCCACCTTGTTCGATAAAGGAACAAAAGTGAATATCACCTTTGCTGATGTGGCCGGTTTGGATGAAGCGAAAGTGGAAGTAATGGAGATCGTCGACTTTTTAAAGAATCCAAAGAAATACACCAATCTCGGTGGTAAAATACCCAAAGGCGCTTTACTCATCGGCCCTCCCGGCACGGGTAAAACACTGCTGGCAAAGGCCGTAGCAGGTGAAGCACAGGTACCATTTTTTAGTTTAAGCGGTTCCGATTTTGTGGAAATGTTCGTAGGCGTAGGGGCCAGCCGGGTAAGAGATTTGTTTAAGCAGGCAAGAGAAAAAGCACCCTGTATCATATTTATAGATGAGATAGATGCCATCGGTCGTGCCCGTGGAAAGAATGCAATGATGAGTAATGATGAAAGAGAAAGCACCCTGAACCAATTGCTCGTGGAAATGGATGGCTTCGGTACCGATGTGGGCATTATTGTACTGGCAGCTACCAACCGGCCGGATGTATTAGATACCGCATTACTGCGCCCTGGCCGTTTCGACCGTCAGATCACTATCGACAAACCGGACCTGGTAGGTCGTGAAGCGATCTTCAAAGTGCACCTGAAACCGATCAAGATATCAAAAACACTGGACATACATAAGCTGGCTGAACAAACACCAGGATTTGCAGGTGCAGATATTGCCAACGTATGTAACGAAGCTGCACTCATTGCTGCCAGGAAAAATAAAGAAGCCGTGGATATGCAGGATTTTCAGGATGCAGTGGACAGGGTGATCGGGGGATTGGAAAAAAAGAACAAGATCATTTCTCCCGAGGAGAAAAAGATCATTGCCTACCACGAAGCAGGCCACGCCGTATGTGGCTGGTACCTGGAACATGCTTACCCGCTGTTAAAGGTTACCATCGTACCAAGAGGTACAGCCGCCCTGGGCTATGCACAATACACTCCGAAAGAGCAGTACTTGTATAATGTTGATCAACTGACCGACCAGATATGCATGACACTTGGTGGCCGTGCCAGCGAAGAGATATTCTTCCATAAAATCTCCACTGGTGCACAGAATGATCTGCAGCAAATTACCCGCATAGCTTATTCAATGGTTACCGTATATGGTATGAATGATAAAGTAGGTAATATCAGCTTTTATGATCCGCAGCAGGAGAATGCATTTACTAAGCCCTACTCTGATGAAACAGCTAAAATGATCGACCATGAGGTTAGGAAACTGATCGATGATGCATACGAGAAAACGAAGAACCTCTTAAAAGAAAAAAGAGACGATGTGGAAAAGCTGGCCAATGCACTACTGGAAAAAGAGGTGTTGTTTCAAAGTGATGTGGAGGCCCTGATAGGTAAACGTCCTTTCGAAGAGAAAAAACCATTGACAGATGAAGTTCCGGTTGCTGAAGTGACGGAAGGAACAATAGCAGAAACGGAGCCCAAAAAGGAAGACGAGAAGGCAACAGGTGAACAAACCGGCACTATAGGCTTGGCTCCCTCTATCTAATTGATGATTATGAACGTTTCTCCATCAAAAGAAAATATTTTAAAGAAGATCCGCAAGGCGTTGAGTCACTCAACGCCTTTGCCTTTTCCGCAAAGCGAAGGCAACCAGCCGGTATTTCAGCCATTACAGCAGGAGGTGGAAGTGGAATTTGCTGAACAATTCACCAAACTGCAGGGAAAATTCATTTACTGCATCAACCGGCAGGAGTTGGCCTTTCAGCTCAGCAGCCTGGTAAAAAAGCAAGATTGGCAAAGAGTGTACTGCCTGGAAGACAAACTCATCGAATCAGTCGTAGGCCAGTTATCAGAAAGGCTCATAAAAACGGGGCTGGCTGGTTGCGATGTATCTATTACTGGTTGCGAGTACCTGGTGGCCAGAACAGGCAGCATTGTCATGTCATCGGCCCAGCTCAGCGGCCGTACTACCAGTGTGTATGCGCCAGTTCATATTTGCATTGCTTATACCAACCAGTTGGTGTACGACCTGAAAGATGCCTTACAGGGCACCAGGGAAAAGTATGGCGATCAGTTGCCCTCTCTTATCACTTTTGCGACTGGCCCCAGCCGCACCGCCGACATTGAAAAAACACTTGTAGTGGGAGTACATGGTCCCAAAGAGGTTTATTTATTTTTGGTAGAAGGATAAGCAAATCGTTACGGGAGTATTCTCTTTTCCTCCTTTTCTCTTTTGATCTCTTAGCTTATCTTTATAATATGACAAATTCAGGCATATATCAGCTTTTTGTGTACGGCTCACTACGCAGTGGTTTTCGCAGCCCGGTGTATGAATATATCAGCCGTTTTTTTAAGTTCATCGGCGAAGCCAAAGTAAAAGGTAAACTATATGATATGGGCAGCTATCCGGCTGGTGTGCCTGCTGAAGATGATAGTTTTATTATAGGTGAGCTATACCAGGCAAAAAATGAACACGAGTTTTCTTGGGCCATCGGTCAGTTGGATGATTACGAAGGGGTAGCGGTAGAACCAGATGAAGTGCAACTGTACCGAAGGGAGGTAACAGAGGTACATTTCAACAACGACATATCGAAAGCCTGGATATACTGGTACAATGGCAATGTGGCCAACCGTCCGGTAATCGCCTCCGGCGATATGATGGAATATCTACAAAAAAAATAGACTGAGATGAGAACTTTCAATACGTTTTTATTCATTCTCACAGCCTTTTTACTTCAGTCCTGCGAGTTTAGTTGTACCGTTGGAAACAAAGAAGACGATCGTAGGAAGGAAACAACAAAAAAAATATCACGGATATATAATGAGATCAAGCTGCAGGAAAACGGGGTAAAAGTTGAAAAGGCATACCTGGTATTTGATGACGGAGAGAACATACCGGAAGGAAATGTGCTCGATTTTACAGAACCTGTGAAGGTGAAGATGGTAATGGTAATCGAAAAGGGATGGAAAGTGATTGATGGTAAATCAAGTATAGATGCCTCCGAGAAAATAGAAGCAGAAACAGGAGAAGTGTTGTTGAACGAGGAAAGCCTTTTCGGAAATCGTTTTCCGGAAGGTATGCCGGCGAAAGATGCCAGAACAGTGGCTTTAACTGCATCGGTTAATCTTAAAAAT
This sequence comes from Chitinophagaceae bacterium, assembly GCA_016786965.1. Classification (GTDB taxonomy): domain Bacteria; phylum Bacteroidota; class Bacteroidia; order Chitinophagales; family Chitinophagaceae; genus JJ008. Next base: position 7,131 of record JAEUVL010000248.1, on the reverse strand, counting down.
CCTGTCCAACCCTTAACGGCTTTCGTTGTTTCATTCAGGGTTTGGGATAAGAACAGCGAGGCATTTGTAACCGGTAGTTATAAGCTTTATGCAAAATAATTTAATCGCAACAGGATATTTTCACAAATAATAATAGTGGGTCAAAAAATTTATTTCCTTTCCGACTTTCACCTGGGGGCACCCGACCATGCCAGCAGCCTTGAAAGAGAAAAATTGCTGGTGCAATTCTTAGATGAAATTAGCGCAGACGCAGCCGAAATTTTCCTTGTAGGCGATATGTTTGATTTCTGGTACGAATACAAAAGGGTCGTGCCAAAAGGATATGTACGATTGCTCGGTAAGCTGGCTGAGTTATCCGACGCAGGAATAATCATGCATTTCTTTGTTGGTAATCATGATATGTGGATGCGGGATTATTTTCAGCAGGAATTGAACATACGGGTCTATTTTCACCCGGAAGAATTTGAAAGACAAGGAATGAAATTCTTAATAGGTCATGGAGATGGGCTCGGACCCGGTGACCATGGGTATAAACGGTTAAAAAAAGTATTCCGCAATCCCGTCAGTAAGTGGCTGTTTGGAATTTTTCCACCACGTCTGGGTATGGGATTGGCCAATTATATGAGCCGCCGCAGTCGGGCACAAACCGGTGTTTCCGAGGAAACCTTTTTGGGCGAGGATAAAGAATGGCTCATTATTTATTGTAAAGAAATACTAACTAAAAAAAAGGTTGATTTTTTTGTGTTCGGGCATAGACACCTCGCCATTGATTTTCGTCTCTCAGAGGACAGCAGGTATATTAACCTCGGTGACTGGATACGATACTATACCTATGCAGTGTTTGACGGAGAACGGCTGGAGCTTAAATCATATAAAGGGAAGGAAGATAAGATCATTCGGAATTAAATGAAAAGTATAATCAATATATTAATCGGATTGCTGCTGCCTATTATAATGGCCGCACAGGATGATTCTGCCTTTGTTCATATAAAAACCATCAAAGGAGATATTGTAGATTTTACGGTCGATAACCTTGATAATATCTATATCATAAATAGTAAGAACCAGATCAGGAAGCTGGATATAAATGGCGATTCAGTAGCGGCTTTTAATGACGTTAGAAAATTTGGTAAGGCTACATTTATCGATGCTTCGAATCCGCTGAAAGTACTATTGTATTATAAAGATTTTACCACCGTGGTGGTACTGGACCGGTTTCTTAATATCCGCAATAGTATAGATTTACGGAAGCAGAATATTTTTCAGGTAAAAGCCATCAGTCAGTCCTACGACAACAGAATATGGATATTTGATGAACTGGAAAATAAACTGAAGAAAATGGATGAGGATGGCAGGCTTTTACAGGAAACACCCGATTTCAGGCTGCTGCTCGGTAAGGCCATTTCACCGGTACGTATTTTTGATGAGAATAAATATGTGTACCTCTACGATTCCACTAACGGAATATATGTATTTGATTATTTTGGTGCATTAAAGAATAATATCCTGATACAGCACTGGCAAAATCTGAAGATAGCAGGTAACTATATTTTTGGCTTGAAGGCTGACTCACTATATCGCTACGAAATAAGCAATTTCCGATACGATGAATGGAAAATACCAGAACAGTTGTTTCAAAGCAAGGTATTCAATTTTACTGCCACCAGGCTGTATGCACTCAAGAATGATGCTATTGAGATTTATTCCATCCGCTAGCCCAATTAGTCTTCCATTATAGTTAATTCGATATTTTTGACTCATGAATGATTTTCTGGAGCAGATCTGGTGGGGCAATCCCGTTAAGAATTACCTGATTGTAGCCGGTGTTATACTTTTTGTATGGCTGCTCAAGCGGTTCATTTCCCTTTATCTCGCCGGGTTGCTGCATAAGGTCGTTCATAAAATATGGAAGAATATAGATAAAAAATCTTTCATCAGCCTGGTGGTAAAACCGCTGGGTCTGTTTCTTGCAGTGCTGGTTTCCGTTGTAACGTTGTATAAACTTAATTTTCCGCAAGAGTTAGATGCGGACGTGTACAAATACACGGTGAAACAGATTGCCCACTGTATAGGCAATATTATTCTCATCCTCTCATTTACTTCCCTGCTCATACGTATCATCGATTTTGTGGCCATGATCCTGGAGAAGAGGGCCAATCTTACAGCCGACCAGTCAGACAATCAGCTGATCGTTTTTTTTAAGGATTTTTTTAAGGTCATTCTTGTCATCATTGGAATAATGATGGTGTTACGTTATGCATTTGGCCTGAATGTAGGCGGGTTGCTTACAGGGCTGAGCATTGTCGGGGCAGCCATAGCTCTTTCTCTCCGGGAAAGCCTGGAGAATCTGATAGCCTCTTTTATTATCTTCTTTGATAAGCCATTCATTACAGGCGATGTGGTAAAAGTGCTCAATATAACGGGTGCAGTAGAAAGGATCGGGTTGCGCAGTACCCGTATCCGGACGGATCAGAAAACATTCGTAACAGTACCCAATAAGCAAATGGTGGACAGTGTGCTGGACAACCTTTCCCTGCGCACACAGCGAAAAGGAGAACTGAGGCTGCATCTGGATCAGTCGGCTACCGCAAAACAGATAGAGCAATTATTAGCTTCAATTGAGAAAAAATTGTTGAGGGATGAAATAGAAAACAGTTCTGTTTATTTAAATGATATTTCTATTAATTCATTTGATGTCGTTGTTGAGTACTATACTCGTCCAACAGCCCTCGAAGAGTTCAACATCCTGAAGCAGGAAATAAACCTGGCAATGATACAAACGCTGGAAGATCACAAATTGGAATTGGCCGGTATGGCAATGGATGTAAAAGTGAGCAACGGCAAAACGGAATGATCTGCCTTCAGTAGAAGTTTGTGCACACGGGTATTTTCTTCGCTATATCAAAGGAGCTTTGCCTAATTTTAAGGATACCATCCGGGCATGAAAAAACACCTGTTTTTTTTCTTTTTTATTCACCTGTCATTTTGGCTGCAAGGTCAGATACCCGCCTTATATTTTGAAAAATTTACCACACAAAACAGGTTATCCCACAATAAGGTCAATTGTATTCTGGAAGATAAGCGGGGCTTTATGTGGATTGGTACTAATGATGGATTAAATCGGTTTGATGGAAATAACTTTTTAGTATTCCGGAACCAGTCAGGAAACAAAGCGAGTCTTTCTGGAAATATTATCACTGGTTTATTGGAGGATGAAGAAGGTATATTATGGATCGCTACTGAGGATGGAGGATTAACAAAATATGATTACAGACTGCCACCTAGGGAACAGTTTACACAATTCAAACATTTGCCTGGGGATTCAAATTCGGTACCTGCCAATACCATACTGGCCATGAAGCAGGACCATACAGGAGCTTTGTGGTTGGCAGTAAGTGCAAACTCTGTTATACGGTTTGACAAAAAGACTGGTCATTTTGATAAACCGTTACCGGCTGGCTCACGCAAAACAGCTTTGGCATTGGAAATGGGAAATGATGATTGGCTTTGGGTGGGCAGACAAGGGGGAGGGATGTTGAAAGTAAATACAAAAAGCTTTGAAAGTAGTTGGGACAAGCGATATGATGACCTGTATGCAAAACTTCCTCATGTAGTTATTACATCCCTTTTCAGGGATAGTGATAATGACCTGTGGTATGGATCTTGGGACAGGGTGGTGTACCAGTATAACCTTCAAAGGAATACAGAGAAAGTATTCTCCGGCCAGGGCAACACGGAAAAAGATATGCAGGATATTATTCTAAGCTTTGCGGAGGATAATAATAAGAGGATATGGATGGGAGGCAGCAATAAGGGTTTGCATGTGTACGATAAACTGTCAGGGGTATTTCAGCATTTTGAGCATAACCCGATGCAGGAAGGCAGTATTGCAGACAATTCAGTTAACTGTGTTTATATCGACAGGTCGGGTAAGGTATGGCTGGGTACTAATAAAGGCATAAGTGTAAGTAATCCGGCCAGGGAACAATTTGCACAACACTTTTTACCTCATTCACCGGGCAGCAGTATTACTGTCTATGATTTTTATAAGGGAGATGGTTCGCTGTGGATAGGCACAAGCGAAGGTATATTTATCCAAAAAGATAATACACAGGGGTTTGTTCATAAGCCTGTGTATTACCAGGGCTCAAAACTTGCGGTAACAAAGTTTTATCGTGACAAGCAAGGCCGTTTTTACATTGGTACTAATTATTCATTATTTCTGTACAACACGGCAACTCATACGATAAGCCTTTTGCCCAATACAGAAAGTGATAAAGTAATGAATAAAATCATTGAGAGCCGGGTGGTGTCCATTGCTGAGCATACAATAGACAACAAGGATGTGCTGCTGGTGTCGCCGTATGGTCATTACCTTGCATACTATGATTTTTCGGATAAGAAGTGGGTATCAAGACTCGATCCCGATAAAAAAATCATTACTCAATATAATTTGAAGGATAATCTTGTACATAAGTTTTATAAAACTTCAGCAGGCCAGCTTTGGTTTGCTAATGTAAAAGAAGGGCTGGGTAAATGGAGTGCTGATCCGGCACAGCCTGTTCAGTATTTTAAGAACGATCCCAGGCAAAACGGCGGACTTAGCAATAACCATATTTATGATATTACAGAGGATGTAAAAGGTAATCTCTGGCTAAGCACTTTTGGCGGCGGGTTAAATTATGTAAATACACAGACTGGTAGTATCAGGCACATTGACAATACTAATAACCTCCTGGAGGGAATACAAACGGATGGCCACAATAATGTATGGATGCTAAGTAATGGGAATATATTCAGGTACAACCCCGGTAACTCTTCTTACAATTCATTCAGCCTGCCTGATCTGGAAAAGTCCGGTGGTGTAAGTGGTTATATGTATAAGGATAGGGAAGGAAAGTTATACGCAGCTGGTAAAAACTACTATATCTCCTTTCATCCGGATTCGATTGCAGACAAACAGGTACAGCCTGAAGTGTATCTTACAGATTTCCGGGTTTTTAATGAATCATTCAGTAACCTGCTCTCCGATAAAACGATCCGGCTGAACTATCAGCAAAATTATTTTACTATTGAATTTGCTGCCCCAGATTTTTTATCAGCACAGCCGGTAGAGTATGCTTATATGCTCGACGGAAGTGATAAGGATTGGGTGGAATGTGGTACACGGAATTTCGCTCCTTACTCAAACCTTAAAGAAGGCACTTATGTTTTTCGTGTCAGGGCCACTAACAATCCCGGTACATGGAGTGAAAAGGAATATAGTATCTCCATTGTTATAACACCTCCTTTTTGGAGACGCTGGTGGTTTTATGGCCTTTGTATTGTAGTCATTGCCGGTACCATATATGCTTTATATCGGTATCGCATCAATGAACTGCTGAAGAGGCAGGCCATGCGAAATAAGATTGCACAGGACCTGCACGATAGTGTTGGTTCTACTCTTAGCAGTATTTCGGTGTACAGCCAGGTTGCACAAATACAGAGTAAGAGTAATAATAAAGAGGAACTAAATGAAGTACTTGAAAAAATCAGCAATACTTCCAATGAAATGATCTCAGAAATGAACGATATTGTATGGGCCATCAACCCACTGAATGACAGTATGGATAAGATCATTCAGCGGATGGAATCCTTTGCCCGCCCCCTGGCAGCAGCTAGAAATATCCGGTTTGCTCTTACCTACGATAAAACAATTGCTTCTCTTCAACTGGAGATGGGCATACGAAAGAATTTCTACCTTATTTTTAAGGAGGCGGTGAACAACGCTATAAAATATTCTGGAGCGTCAGATCTGATAGCAGAGATACATTCGGAGAACAACAAGCTGATCTTAAAAGTACTGGACAATGGCGTAGGCTTTAATACAAAAAAAGAAATGGCTGGCAATACATTTTCTATGTCAGGAAACGGGTTGAGAAATATGCACACAAGGGCTGCAGAACTTAAAGGGGCGTTACAGATAAGCAGCCAACCAGCAAAAGGAACTCTCATTACTTTGGAGCTGCCATTGGCCTGATCTCCTTTGGCTGCGATCAGTATCCCCACTTTAGGGGATAGCCTGTTAAATTATTTTACAGACCTTTACCATAATAAGTAATTCATGAATCTTCGTATCGCCATATTTGATGACAATAATAATATCCGTGATAGCATCAGCTTGCTGCTTAAAACAGAAAAAGATTTTGAAGTAGTGGGCTCGTTTGCCCATGTGCTCGATTGTGTGGAGGAAATAAAGAAATGTAAGCCGGACGTAATATTAATGGATATTGAAATGCCGGGTATGACCGGCATCGAAGCTGTAAAAACTATCCGGAAGGAATTTCCGCATGTACAGGTGCTGATGCAGACCGTATTTGAAGATGATGACAGGGTCTTTGAGTCTATCTGTTCCGGTGCATCAGGCTACATCCTGAAAAATTCTTTGAATACACGGCTGATCGATTTTATAAAAGAGCTGCAATATGGTGGTTCACCGATGTCTCCTTCTATCGCCCGCAAGGTATTGACCAAGATGCAGCAGATACCAGAGCATGTTCGACCTGAAGCAACGCCGGATTATCACCTTACACCAAGAGAAAAGGAAGTGCTTGCCTGTGTGGTAAATGGCCTAAGTTATAAAATGGTGGCCGATCAATTGTTTATAAGTTATGAAACAGTGCGATCACATGTAAAAAAAATATACGAGAAACTGCATGTGGCATCACTTACAGAAGTAGTGCATAAGGCGATGAAAGAAAGAATTGTATAACAGTCTTTATTTAGTGAGTATTTCAGCCAATTCTTTATCAAATAAGCCATACTTACCATATTCAACCACTCTTCCCATCTCTTTCCCTTTTTTCATAACAATGATTGTAGGAACATTGGTGATATTCAGGGCCTCGGTAAGATGACTGAGTGTTTTCTTTTCCCTGTCCACACCGATCAGGGAAATCCGCTTATCAGAGAACCCGGCCGCATCCAGCAAAGAATAAAATTTGGGGATAATGTTATGCGAATCTTCACACCAGGTACCCATGAAAACTATTAACTGAACAGAATCTGCATTTTTTTTCAAACCTTCCACAGCAGCCGGGTTTGGGGTATAGCCTTTCTGGTTTTGTGCATACCATTTAAAACTGGTATCAC
>JAEUVL010000232.1 GCA_016786965.1 Chitinophagaceae bacterium | reverse complement strand
TCTGAAAATAGAATCTTTAAGTGCTATCTGTATTGTTTTTCCGTTTATATAACCATCGTAATAATTAGTTACCCCTTCGCTAAGCAAAAATGCTTTCACATCCGCAGCAGAATCAAACCTAGCCTTCAAAGCATTGAGATTCTCTCTTACAACAGCGCTGTCTGCTGCTGATGGAGCGGCACTGAAGTTAACATAGCTGATACTGCGGCTTTCTTCCTGTTTGAACATTTCCTTATGCTTGCTAATATAATCAGCAATCATTTTGTCATCTACTTTCACGGTGCTATCAGCAATGCTGGCATAAGTTTCGTTCACATATGATATTCGTGCCATCTGGCTGGCATCTGCATTCTTCTTTTCTACAAACCAACGTGGGGCGTTTACACTATTTACCAGTAATGAAAGATATTTTTCTTGCTTGCGCTGTGCCTCCAGGCTGATGATGTAGTTATTGAACTGCGCTTTTTGTTCTGGTGGTGTTTGTTTATTCTTCAACATCTGGTCAATAGCCTGCTTTGCTTTTACGCCATCATATACACCAGTAGCGGAATCTGTGAACTGGCTCTTCAGGTCTTGTGGGGCATTGGGGCCATATAGTACATCGCCCATTTCTTTTTTGCCAACAGAAATGCCAACGTTATCCAGCTCTTCTTCTAATAATAGACGCCCTATTTCCTGATTCCACACCTGTTCTGGAGCCTGCATATCTGCCTGAGCGGCGGGATAGCCCTGCGATTTCATGTTCTGCTTGGCCATTTCCACTTTACCTATAAAGTCATCATAGGAGATGCTGCGGCCATTTACTGAACCAATTGTATTGGATGTGCTGCCGCCTCCGGTGCGTCCTTTACTTTGAAAATAATCAGTCAAAATAAAGCCGATCAACGCAAGTGCAATAAGTACGACTGTAAGCTTTGCATACTTATCCCTGATATCCTGTATAATAGACATAATGTACCTTGTTTAAAAAGGATGGCAAAAATAGGGCTTTTGGGGATATAATGTGGATATACCAGATAGAAAATAAGCCTGTTCTGGGCTAAAAAAGCCAGTAAACTGATAGATGGCCCGAAGTAGCCGAATTACCCTGTAAGCCAATAAGCTAGCCCCTTTTTTTAGGGTGCACAAGTTTCATTTCCTGTATCAGGTGGCTGGCCCCGGCATACTTGTCCACTATAAAGAGTACATAGCGTATATCCACCATTATATTCCTGCAAATGGCTGGGTCATAGTTAATATCACTCATGGTGCCTTCCCAAACCCGGTCAAAGTTCAGGCCCACCAGGTTACCCCAGGCATCCAGTGCCGGGCTGCCAGAATTTCCGCCTGTGGTATGGTTCATAGCGATAAAACAAACGGGCATTTTCCCATTTGTTCCGTATTGACCATAGTCTTTACTGGCATAGAGGGTCCTGATTTTTTCCGGCACATCAAATTCATAATCGCCTGGTTTATACTTATCCATCACCCCATCCAGGTAGGTATAGAAGTCATATTTTACCGCATCTCTTGGTGCATATCCTTTTACATTACCATAGGTTACACGCAGGGTACTGTTTGCATCCGGGTAAAATTTCTTTTCCTTCATCACTTCCATCTGTGCCTGCATATAGGTACGGTTCAGCTTATTAATATTGCCCTGGATCTCATTTAGTTTTTTGGTAACTGTAGTTGAATAAGTATTTACAAGGTCAGCATACAACCTGATGGCCGCATTGTTTTTATAATAAGCCAACACTTCCTGCGATGGTTTTTCCAGTATTTCCATCGTTACTTTTTTATCATCAAGATCAACAGAGCTGTATAGTCCGCTGGCCAACGCTGCAAAATCATTACCCGCCACCTTTAGCTTATCTTTTAATACTGGCGATTGGTTCACATCTTCCTGATCATTGATATACATCTTCATCAATACTTCAAATAATTTTTGGTCCACTTCTGCATTATATTCATCATATAACCCTTGCAGCATGTTCTTCACCTGCTTAAGCCGTTGCTGGTAGCCGTTTTCACCATCCTTTTCAAAGGCCGTCCGAAGCGAATTTATCCAGCCGGCAATTGTCAATAGTTCTATGCGGCTCGTTATTTCGAGGTAATAGTCCCTCGCATAGCCGTATGGCTTTATTTGCTTATACAGGTTGTCCAGGTCACCAAGCAAACTGCCATACGAGTCTTTCCATATGGGGTTAGCATCAACTCTTTTTTGAAACGTTTCTTCATACGTTCTTTTTTTAGCCAATGCGTTGGTACTTGTTAATCCAAGCACCTCGCCCTGCCATTTTTTGTATGAGTTCTGGATACTTGCATATTTTGCTGCATATTGTATTTTTATTTGCTCATCTTTTCTCATATATCCATCTATTACTCCCAGGGCTTTTTCCCGGATAGCGATCTTGGCGGGATCGTTCACTGTCATTATCTGCTCCACTGCTGCGGAATGAAGGTATTGAGTAGTACGTCCCGGAAAACCAAATACCATCGTAAAATCTCCTTCATTTACACCATCCAGTGAAATAGACAAAGATTTTTTGGGCGTATAAGGCACATTATCTGCGGAATACTCTGCTGGTTTATTGTCTTTACCTGCATAAATACGGAACATGGAAAAATCACCTGTATGGCGGGGCCACATCCAGTTATCGGTATCTTTTCCAAAATTACCAATTGCAGCTGGCGGGGCTCCCACCAGCCTCAC
>JAEUVL010000204.1 GCA_016786965.1 Chitinophagaceae bacterium | reverse complement strand
TTGCCGGAAGTATAGCGGGTACCATAATCGCTTAAAGGGGTCTTCTTAATATAGGCCATGGTTTTAAAGCCTTCGAATTTTTTATCCGTCAGCACCAGGTTCACAGGGGCTCCGCTGAAAATACTGTCTGATACAAGGTATAAGATGGCATACAGGCTGGCATCACCGTCTATCTTGGCCAGTTTCTCTTTGTCGGCTACCATTTTCAATTGTACCGTATCGTTCACCTTTGTTAACTGGAAACTTTTCCGGCCCGATGATTCAGCATTGGCGTCTCTTACAGCCCGGTCAAAAAGATCAGCTGTTTTTTTAGCCTCTTCCTCCCCTACACCATCTTTATAGTACACTTCAATACTGCCACTTTTTACCTTTTTACCGTAATTAGAGCAGGCGGATAAAGAGAGCACAGCCGCCACTGCGATGATAAGTGATTTCATGTGTGTTTGTTTTGTGCAGAGATAGCTAATTATAATGGCCTTTCCATACCCGTAATGGGGTATTTATTTACCGGCTTATCACCCCGGCAGCGATCAAAACCAGCAAAACAATACCACCGATGATACGGTAATAGCCGAATAGTTTAAAGCCCCGCTTTTGCAGGAAGCCGATAAAAAATTTAATGGCCAGCATAGCTACTACAAAAGCCACCACGTTACCAATAGCAAACAACTTGATGTTTTCCGGCGTAATGGTTTTATATCCTTTCAGCAATTTATAACCGGTAGCTGCCGCCATAGTAGGTACTGCCAGGAAGAAAGAGAACTCTGCCGCCAGGTTGCGGGTCAGCTTTTGCTGCATACCGCCAATGATACTGGCTGCGCTTCGGCTTACACCCGGTATCATCGCCACGCATTGCCATAAGCCAATAAGGAAAGCTTTGGGAAAACTGATCTGCGGTTCCTCAGTGATCTCAGGTTTATTGAATACATTGTCAATAAACAATAACACTACCCCTCCGGCGATCATCGTGATGGCCACCACCAGCGAACTTTCCAGCAACTCATCTATCTTATCCGAAAAAATAAAGCCTAGTCCCAGTGCAGGCAGCACGGCTACCAGCAGCTTTAGATAAAACTGTATCCCGCTTTTACCGGCAGTAAAGGGGGAAATGAATTTTTTCCAATACAGCACGATCACCGATAATATGGCCCCCAACTGGATACCCACCGTAAATAGTTTAGTGAAATCATCATCCGGCACATTCAGCAATTTTTCAGTAATGATCATGTGTCCGGTGGAAGAAATAGGTAAGAATTCAGTCAGCCCTTCTACAATGGCAATGATGATGGCATCAAGGATACTCATAAGCGATAATTAAAGGTGCAACATATATAAAAAAGGCAACCCGTTTGCCACAGATTGCCTTTTCAGTATCATTTTCTGCCGACTCAGGCAGCGGTTTCTTTTGGTTTCTTGAAAATAGCGAAGATCTCCAGCACCAGCCCCGCCAGGATGAGGATGGGCGCTACCGTAATACGCATCGGGCTGTACACCGCTTTGGCATCAAAGACAGTAGGGTCTGTATTGCTTTTACCGCCCGACATCAGGAACATGCCCAACGCTATCAGCACCACACCGGCCAGCATCCACATATAGTTCTCCTTATTAAAAATAGAAGGGGTCGCTTTCTCTTTAGTCATTAGTACAAATTTAGAGGATGCAATATAGCTCAAATCAGTTAATTGGATAACAGAGAATAGTGAAAGGTCAACCGTGGATCCAAACTATTATCTGTTATCTATCAGCTAATACAAGTCATCCAGCCTCATCCTCAGGTACTTGATCACACTGCGGTGGGTGCTGAATACGGTGATAACAATGCCCAGGATAATAAGCCCCAGGAACAGCAGCACCATACCCGTAGTATCATGGATGGCTTTCATCTCCGGTACATAGCTCTCCGCCAGTTGCACCAGCAGAAATACCGCCACCACGGCTATCACACCGCTGATGGCCCCATTGATGATGGCCCGGATATTCAGCGGTTTGGCAATGAACCAGCGGGTGGCCCCCACCATCTGCATCGTCTTTATCAGGAACCGGTTGCTGAACATGGCCAGCCGGATCGTATTATCAATAAGGAAAATAACCACAAAGGCAATGATCAGTGCAATGCAGAGCAGCACAATACTGATCACCCGGATGTTCTTATTCATCTTTCCCACCAGGGCCGCCGGGTAGTGCACCTCTTTCACATATACGTTCTTCAGCAGGTCGGCTTTAATGCTGTTCAGCGTATCCGCATTCAGGTAATCCTTCTTTATTTTAAAATCCACACTGTTGTCCAGTGGGTTTTCAGAAAGGATATTATCCCAGCTTTCATTACCATCAGAGATGTATTTCTTCTTCGCCATCTCTTTAGTGGTATATACATAGCTTCTTACATAGGGGCGGGCCGCAATATATTGTACCAGGGCCGTACTGTCTTTTGGGTTCAGGTCGCCGCGGAGATACACATTCACTTCCACGCTTTCTTTAAAATGATCGCCAAGCTTGTTGGCATTGATCACCAGCCAGCCAATGATGCCGAGCAGAAAAAGAACCAGCGTAACGCCGAGAATGGACATGAAATAGGAGGGTTTCCCACGTTTGATCGATGCTTTACCGGATTGAGCCATGCAATTTACTTTTCAGGTGAATGGATTGAAGTTATCCTTCGCAAAATTAATTTAACCGGTGGTTTACCGCAGATAATGCGTTGGATGGCGGGCAAAAATAGCAGATAAAGCAGTACAATCAGTATTTTTGCCGACCATTTAAACGATTGCTGCTGACTCATATTGCCACATGAAGTATAAGATTTGTTAAAGAAATAATTGTTGACCGGCTGTGGTAACACAGATGATCGTCCCTTGCGACGCTCCTTTCAACTGTAGTAATGCTGTTCATCAAATAACTATACTGAGTAACAGGCAGAATGATGAAGTGTGTGCCGGCAGGCAAAGAATGATACAAACAAACCAGGCAGTGACCTGTAAACATTAAAAGACGTAAAAGCGGATATGGAATACAATTTCAGGGATATTGAAAAGAAATGGCAGGCACAATGGAAAGAATCAAAAGCCTACAAAGTAGAAAATGACTTCTCCAAACCCAAGTGCTATGTGCTGGATATGTTCCCTTACCCAAGCGGTGCCGGATTGCATGTCGGCCACCCCCTGGGCTACATCGCCTCCGATATTTACAGCCGCTATAAAAAACTGAAAGGCTTTAATGTGCTGCACCCGATGGGCTTCGACAGTTTTGGTTTACCCGCCGAACAATATGCCCTGGACACCGGACAGCACCCCGCCGTCACCACCAAAAAGAACATCGAGACCTTTAAAGCACAATTAGATAATATCGGCTTCTGCTACGACTGGGAGCGGGAAGTGCAAACCAGCGATCCGCAATACTATAAATGGACACAATGGATCTTCCTGCAACTCTTCAACAGCTACTTCGACAGAAAAGAGAACAAGGCAAAACCCATAAGCGGGTTAATAGAGACATTTGAAAGAGAGGGCTCGGTCAACTGTCAACTGCCAACTGTCAACTTGTTTACCGCAGAAGAATGGAAAGCCTTTGATGAAAAAGAGCAGGCCGACATCCTCATGGACTGTCGCCTGGCCTTTTGTGGCTATGGCGAAGTGAACTGGTGCGAAGCATTGGGCACCGTATTGGCCAATGACGAAGTGGTGAATGGGGTAAGTGAGCGGGGCGGCCACCCGGTGGTGAAAAAGAAACTGCGGCAATGGTACCTGCGCATTACCGAGTATGCCGACCGCCTCCTGGATGGATTGAATACCGTGGACTTCAGCGAAGCCATGAAAGAGATGCAGACAAACTGGATCGGGAAGAGCAGCGGAGCGGAAATAGATTTTGCAGTGAAGAGTGAAAAGTTAAGAGATAAAAGTTTGCGTGTTTATACCACCAGACCGGATACCATCTTCGGCGTTGACTTTATGGTGGTGGCGCCGGAGCATGAACTGGTGGAGGAAATGAAATCTGCTGAACAAAGCCAGGCCGTGGACGACTACATTGCCTATGTAAAAAGCCGCAGCGAAAGAGAACGCATGGCGGAGAAAAAGATCAGTGGAGTATTTACCGGCGCCTATGCCATCAACCCATTCAGCGGAAGAGAGATCCCCGTCTGGATAAGCGAGTATGTACTGGCCGGCTATGGCACCGGCGCCATCATGGCCGTGCCCTGCGGCGATGAGAGGGACCTGAAATTTGCAAAGCATTTTAATATACCCGTCACTAATATTATAGGCAGCCACTTTAATGGCGAAGAAGCCAACCCCACCAAAGACGCCATATTGGAAAACTCCGGCTTTCTCGATGGCCTGGTGATGAGAGAAGCGATGGAAGTAGCCATCAAAGCCAT
>JAEUVL010000179.1 GCA_016786965.1 Chitinophagaceae bacterium | reverse complement strand
TTTCCAAACTGGCTGATTTTAAATTGTTTACAAACTTAACTTTTGAAAAAAAATCTGACCTCCCGGAAGAAAAGAGTAACGGAAACCAAAAAAGAAACCCGTTCCGGAAAACCGGAACGGGTTCAAGCTATTTGCGACTACTATTAATTAACCAACTGTACTTTTCTTACCTCCACTTCTCCGCTTACTGTCTGCAATCTTAAAGTATAAATGCCCCGGGGCAGATTGCCCACATTGAGTTTTTCTATCTGGTTGCTTTGCTGTTGTTGTTTACTGATCACCAGTTGACCTGACTGTGTGTACATTTCCAGCTTTACTTTTGTCTGCTGCCAGTTGTCCGGAAGTTGGATATTGACGATATCAACGGCAGGATTAGGGAAGATCAGCACCTGTCCGCTTTTACTAAATAACAATATCCGGACCTCGCTGAAATTATAGCGCCCATCATTATCTATTACCCTAACACGGTAATAGTTGATTCCTGTTACCGGCTGGACATCTGTATGCTGATACAAATTGCTGCCGCTTCTGCTCTGGCTGTTGATTGAAGTATAACTGCTGCCATCTGCTGAACGCTCCAACTCATATCTTGCTACATTATCTTCCTGTGTTACTTTCCAGCTCAACTTTGCAGTGCTTCCCTGTCTGATTGCAAAAAATTCAAGACGTGCAGGTAATGTAATGGCTCCAATTACACCAGCGTCAAAACTTAGGTTAGTAGTCGTGGTAGTTACAACAATTCCGGTTATTGATGTGCCGATCACATCGCTGTCATTAGTATCATTACCTCCGCTGCCAGTTTGATTTGGCGTGGTGAACGTTACTCCAGCCGGAAGATTGGTAAAGCTTAATGAATAGCTACCGGGCGCCACATTCGGAAATAAATAAAATCCATTGGCATCAGTAATGACTACGGATACAGGATTGCCACCTCCATCAAGTAATGTAATTACTACACCACCTATTCCTGGTTCACCAGCGTCCTGCACGCCATTATTATTCTGATCAGACCATACAAAATTTCCTATCACTGCTCTTGGTCTGAACAGACCTGCATCCACGGTCAGATCTGTTTCTCCGGCTATCAATGTAATGCCAGTTGTTCTGGCTACTGATGGGTTACCTGATACAGGCACTGCATCACTGTTTGTATTGTTTCCGTTATCGCCCGGAGTGTTTCGTTGAGTAAAAAATAAGCTGCCCGGCACCGTGCTGAACTCGACTTCATATGTACCGGGTTCCAGGTTACTAAATAAGTATTGACCGTTTTGATCAGTGATCATTGAAGCTACCGGTAAAGCATCATCACTATTACCCGCAATACCATCCAGCCCAAAACCGGGCCTGTACAATGTAACGGTAACGCCAGCTATACCTGGTTCAGTTCCATCAAAAATCTGAGTGCCATTACCATCAGTGTCTAACCAAATATAATTACCTAAGGCCGCTCTTGCGCTGGTAATACCCCCATCGACATTAAGGTTTACCACACTGGCAGGATTGGTACCGGGCTGATCAATATTAATAAAGCCTGTTTTCCCGGTGCCCTGGTTCGCATCACTGTCTGTTCCAAGATTCTCGGCATTTACATCAGCACCTGTAAAATTGAATCCGGCAGGAAGGTTGCTGAATTCAAGCTGGTAGCTTCCGTCTGGCAAGCCGGTAAACAAGTAGGCCCCATTCACATCCGTTGTAGAGATGGCCACGGGCGTCAGTTCTCCACCGGCCAGTACACCATCATTATTTGCATCGCGGAATAGCTTTATGGTAACCCCGGCCACACCTTGCTCTGTTCCATTTTGTATTCCGTCATTGGCTGAGCCACCGCCAGCTCCATTATCAAACCATACATAATTTCCTACTGTATTTGTTCCCGTTGCTGGTGTGAGGCCCAGGTCAACGGTCAGGTTATCTTCTCCTGTAGCAAGATTATAAACCGAAGTCCGGCTGCTCCCGGCCGGAGCTCCATTAGTAGCTACTGGAAAGCCGTCGCTGTCAATAGCATCATTGGCTCCCTGGTTTGCTGATGGGACTGTATAACCAACTGGTAATTGCTGCCCTGCTGTACCAAATTGGACTGTATAATTACCGGCAGGCAACCCGGTGAAGATATATTCTCCTAAGGGATTTGTTGTCGTTGTTCTGCTGATTCCATCATCACCATTACCAACGACTCCATCGGCGCCTGCGTCAAATAAAGTAACCAACACACCGGCCACACCCAATTCCCCGACATCCTGCAATCCGTCGCTATCAAGATCATACCATACTTTATTACCAAGGCTACCCAATCCGCTTGGTACACCTGCTATTAAACCAGCATCTATATCCTGTTCACTTTCACCAGTGCTTAATGTAATAATGGCTGTTCTGCCAGTAGCTGGGTTGGCATCACTATTAGTGGCATTAGCATCGTTGCTACTCCATATCGGAACGAAACTGTAACCAGCAGGCAGATTGCTGAACCCTACGCTATAATCACCTGCTCCCAAGTTGACGAACTGGTAATTTCCGTTTGCATCTGTTGCAGTTGTTGCTATGGCAACACCAAGACTATTATATAAAGCAACAGAAACTCCTGCTACGCCGTTTTCGCCGGCATCCTGAACTCCATCATTGTCTGCATCAAACCATACCGTATCACCCAGTCTTGCTGTACCAGCCGGAGCATTTTGTGTTAAGCCTGCGTCTACCGTAAGGTTACGCTGACCGGGGAACAGAAAATAATTTCCAGTAAGGCCTGTACCTGTGTTTGCATCACTGTCTTTTGTTTCATCTGCACCCACATTCGCAGTTACCAACGTATATCCACCGGGGGCTACAAATCCCACTTTGTACAAAGTGGAGCCTGCCGCGGCCGGGAGATTATTAAATATATAATTACCAAATCCGTCGGTCACAGTCGTTGCATAAGGTGTTGCGGCCTCAGCACCATTAATAATGCCATCGCCATTAGCATCCCGGTACAGGTTTACTGTTACCCCAGTTATACCCGTTTCACCGGCATCCTGCACATTAGCGGTACCGCCAGGAAGGTCAAGCCAAACCTTATCTCCGAGGCTTGCCGTGGTTGGTCCTGTTTGCACAAGTCCAGCATCCACATTTGTTTTATTCTCCCCGTTGGCCAGTGTAAAATTGTCCGTTCTTCCAAAGTTTACCCCGGATGTATTTGCATCGCTGTCTGTATCATCATTGCCTCCCTGGTCCTTCCCGGTAAAGGTCATTCCAACCGGAAGGGTAAAGCCAACGCTAAAAGTTCCCGCAGACAACCCTGTAAATAAATAATTACCGTTTGCATCAGTAACCGTAGTCGCAATCGCCACACCAAGATTGTTATATAAGGTAGCAGTAACTCCGGATACCCCCACTTCATTTGCATCCTGCACACCATCTCCATCAGTATCCAGCCATACCTTATCACCCACACTGGCAGTAGCAGGTTGGCCAAAAATTAATCCGGCATCTATATTACGTTCGTTTTCGCCGCTGGCCAATACTACGTTTGCAGTTCTACCGGTAGCTGTACTTACATCGCTTCCATTAGCTGCGGTGGAGCCGCCGGTCAAAGTCGTGTTATCCGTATTATTAGTTTGCGTCGTAAAAGTATAATTAGCGGGCGGTGTAAAACTGACCTGGTAAGTGGCCGGGGTTAAATTATCAAACAAATACATTCCGTAAGCATCTGTAACAGTTGTACCAGCCACTACTCCGGCATTATTATACAGGGTTACAGTTACACCAGCTACGCCGGGTTCACCAATATCCTGTATCCCATCTTTATCATCATCCCTCCAAACCTTATCACCTAATGAAGCTAATTGCTTGAATCCAAAATCAAGATCATGATTATTTTGTCCGGCAGCAGCAATGGTCAGGCTGATCATAGGAAATGCATTGCTATTCAGTGCAGCATCATTATCACTAAGGTCTGCCGCCCCGGTACCTGTTTTATCCGTTTGTGTTAATTGATAACCGGCAAGGTCACCTGAGCCGGTGCCACCGGACCAATCGGCCGCGCCTATTCTTATATTATATGGAATGCCTGGCTGCGGTCCTGCTTGGTTTCCAGCCGTAAGCGGGTCGCCATCTGTTACATTTGAGGTATTAAAATACCAGCTTCCAATATCACCTACTGTTGCAGTAGTAGTAGTTCCGAGCTGCACATCATCCCCATTTCCGGGAATGCCATCAACCCCATTGCTATATAATTGTAACGTTACATTTCCAATACCCGTTTCTCCGGCCTCCTGGATGCCATCGCCATTGATGTCATTCCATACCCGGTTACCAATTTCAGTTGGAGCCACATCCTGTAATAACTCAAGGTCGCCAAGGCCATTTGCTTTCCCAATATCTCCAATTGCATTAACAGGAAAATTTCCAGCGCCAGTACCTGCTACCATTTCGTAATCCCTTCCATTATCACCGGTAGTATTGCTATACCAGCTTACACCACCAGACCAGGCCCGTATTGGATCCATTGTCGTGGTAGCAACTGTGTCAGTTCCTTTTATTATTGATAATGCACCCTGCGTACAGTTGAGGTGGAATGTACCTACAGCTGTTGATGTATTACCATTATATACTCCATCCCGGAAATAAAACTCCCCACTATTCGTGCTATAATTACCCGGCCCGTTTGCGTTATTCACTCCTGCTGTTGCTGCTTTAGAGCTTCCGGGCCCTTCCAACCCGTTTTGTTCCATTTCAAATACACAGGTACTTGTGTTAAAGTATGCCCTGTATATATCACCCATTGCCTGTCCGGCAATCCTTGTATTATTATTAAGCGTTTCTTCATCAAAAGCCGATTGATCACCAAAACGATCCCTGAATCCGAGTATCATCGTTCCGTCAGTATCAAATGCTATATCTGTGAATATGGGTTGTTGATGTTGTGTATATCTTGGGCTGGCCGCAGACCATGGCGTGGGAAAAGTATTTGTCCATGGCCTCCATGTTTCAGATTGTGCATCGGCATTTGTGCCACGGTTAAAATTAAGAGGAGTTTGAAGTATCGGCGAAGCAGTGAAAGATCCTGCTGCGGGATCAAATTCCCACACATAAGCCCATAGGTCAGTGTATTCAGGCACTCCATTATTATTAATTTCCTGTGTGCTTACTGCTCCTGTTCCTTCGCCGGTGGTAACCGCACCTATATAAAGCTTTCCTCTGTGGTATTTTAATGCGAAAGGCCTCTGAAGCCCTCTCGTTCCATCATAAAAATTGGTGCCATTATTTGCTCCGGTATAAGTACTGGAAGCATTTAGAAGACCGGAGGTGGAACGTAAGGGAGGATTAGGTAATGACCAGCTTCCTATAACTATTGCAGAAGTTGGGTTCTTAACATTGTTTAATTGAAGCTGATATATTTTCCGGTCATAGAGGTTAGTAATAAAAAGATATTGCCCATCATCACTGATATCCATGTCACCCAGACTTACTTTTCCCACCTGATCAAAGGCGGCAGGATCTCTGTGCCGGGTTGCTTTATCAGCCGGTAAACCCCTGTCAAGATTAGTACCAACAACTCCCAACCCATTTGTTGTAAAGGATAGAACTGCACCGATACCTGTACCTGCGATATTATAAGAGGTGACAGGGCCGTAAGCAGGGGCGCCTGTTGAATTATGCGTAGGATAACCCAATGCATCCAGACTGGCAAAGTAAGAGGCTGCTCCGGTAGATGATGTCAATGATGGGTTGATAATATAAATGGCACCCGGGGCATTATTAAAAATCCCATTTGCCGGACCAAATCCTGCATGCCTTTTCATAAACGCAGAAGTAAAAATGCGACTTGCAAATTTGCTGTATGCCACACCATAGCAGGTTCCTATTTGTGCATTCGTAGCAAGGTCAGTAGCATTGGGTGGCGGCGTTCCAGTCGGCGAAGTACTTCCTTCATTAGTATAGGGGAATTTATAAAAGGCTATAGAAGTTCCCGATGTGCCTCCGCCTGTTGGATTTCCAGTAAATTGAATTGGTGTGAACATCGTAACAGATGCAAAAGGACTTACAGCAGAAAGATAGTCTGCCGGACTATTGATAGCATAATTGATATTTACGGTTGCTGCTCCACCGGTGACGAAACGTACTGCTGTGCCATATGTAGCACCTGCGCCTGAAGAAAAATCATACGCACTGTTTACCGTGCAGGCACCAGATGGAATAATAAACTCAAGCCTAACTGCTGTACCGTTTGGTATAGAATTGATACCTGAAGCAGGAAAGCTATACTGTCCTAAAGTAGCATTGGCAGAAGAACTCGTCTGAGTCGCAATTAGTACATCATTTGCATTGTATGCCCTTATGATCACTCCCCCTGCACCGGGTTCGGCATAACCGGCAGCATTTTGACGGGTGCCATTGCCGTTATAATCACGGAATACAATTCCGGACACTTGCGCTTCTGATAAAAACCTGTTGCTTATTATAACAATAAGCAACAATGAGAATTTGAATGCGGATTTCATGAAAATTGGATTTTAGGATTCACTAGGAGATACTTTTAAAAAAAATAGTCCTAACAGCGATTGAATAACTTGTAGCGGGTTATTAAGGTTATTAAATAGGTATTGGGGGACGAAACTAAGTGTATTACAAATAAATGCATTAGGTATAAGCACTTAATCTTTATAGGAAAACTACGACTCTTTACCACTTGTACGGGTAAACATTCGTTAGGAAAGCCACAGCATGCCACCGCATCAACTACCACTAAACACAGGTAATTCCACTGTCAGCAAATGAAAGCACTTATATGGAATACAGATTTCCTGCTTCCGGAAATCGCAGAAAAATGACTGATTATTTTAAGCTGACCCATTTCTTTTCATCAGCATTCCAGGAAAACTTATAAAGAGTTTCCTGTTTTTCTCTCGGAGCAATAAGATTGAAATTGAATTCAATACCATGTACTGTGAGATTTCCATACTGGTCTGTGGTTATGCGGCGTACTTTATCGTCGCCACGGGGCCCCATGTCTTGCAGTGTAAATTCCTCTACCGGTGATCCTGAAAAATTTCCTTTAGCAGACAAGTTGACAGAGTATATTGCCGAATTTCTTCCGGTACCGAAGTATAATTTCCGCTGGCCGGTAACATAAGATATACCCATGCCCATTGCATCGGTATGATTTATTTCGTCAATTATCTTTTTAGCTTTTACATCAATAGCATAAATATGGCCTTTCTCTTTATAGCGGCGGGACCCTGCTACTGTTGATACGTATAAAGTAGCTGTTTCGCACAAATAGATCATGCCAATAATGCCGAATGGGTTGTCTGTGTTAATTGAATCAGCAAACGGCAATCGTAAAAATTCATCCATCAACCCTGTCTTCGAATCGATCTTATAAATGGTGTTATTATTGGCAATAGGATTGTCCAATATATTAATAAAAGGGGCTGGTGCGGTATAGATATTGCCTGCCTCATCCAACAGGATTGGCGCCAGCCAACCAGCCCTTCTCCAAGAGGGATGCTGTAGCGATTTGGTGATCCTTGCCTTAGGGTTTCCAGGCTGCTCACTTTCCAATAACAATAATCCCATCGTTCTTTCATCCGAGGTGCTAAAAAATGAATTGCGTGGTGTGAATCCCATTGCCTGGATGAAGGAAGGATTTGCTTTACAATTATTGGATGAGAATTCAATCTCTTCTTCTTTGCATGAAGCAAGAAACATCAAACAGAATATAGCACAAAGCAGCGAACAGGAAAAGCTATCTTTCATGAACTTATTTTTACGGCCAGGTACTTTTCTAATTTACAGGCACAAATAAAGGGCCGGCGAAACAGGGATAAACTTTTGTTTTCCATATACCATTCTCCAGCACATTTTCGGCCCAGCAATATTCATTTCCCTTCCGGTCGTCATTTTTCATCTGCGCCACATACCAGACAACCAGCGATGAGTTGCTGATGTCGTCCGGCTGCGGTTCTATAAATTTTTCTGGCCCCTGGTGATAATCATTATTACAACAAGGGCCGATGGTGGGCAGGTCATTCTCTCCTTCTTCTCTTCCGGGAATATTTTTAGTAACATACACAAAAGAAAAATCACCACGGCCTCCATCTTTGAATTGCCCACGGCCCGGTTCTATGTAGTAACCGGCTTGCCCATTTGAGATTTTATATTGATACCCTTCGGCAGTAAAGGAAGATAAGCTGTTCTGTTCATTCCACTTTTCCTTTTGCCATTGCTGCCAACCTGCCTCTGATCCGGTCCCACCTGCGTTTCTCCATTGATAAAAATTATTTTGCTCTCCCGCAAAAGCGATCCGGAAAACAGGCCTGTAAGTACCCATATTGCCACAACCCCGACCAATACTGGCACAAGCTACCCGGAATTTTCCATCATTATAAAATTCAAAGCGTTGCCGGTAATTATAGTTGCAAGGGGTGGGCCATCCTTCGCTGCGGTAAGTTTGTTCCAGCACAAATCCAATAGCATTGTTCTTTTCGTCTTTGAGTTCGGCAATTTTTGGGATATCCCAGGCCACTACTGCAGCCTGGCTAAAGTAAGGACACCCCACCGCATCGCTATAACCAAAACCGTCTGTACCGCTATAACTCACATGCCAGTCTACCAATTTGGCATTCCTTAGTACTGGCTTGTTGTTAAACCTGACATCTGATATCCTTAGCCCATCGCTGCTGGTAAGCATATAGTTCATGCTCCATCCATTCCTGTTCAACTTTTGTTCCACCTCGCAGTAGCAAGACGTGATCTTATCGTCCTGCAATCTTCGTTCCGTCATCATTGGCGCAGCCGGGCCACTGTTGCCCACATTCGTCCAGCGAACACCCACCAGCCGGTGATCTGTGAGATCGACAATAGCCCATAGTGCTTTATCACCTTTTACAAAAGTGGGCGCCACACACAAGTGCCTGCTTCTTTCACAACGGCTCCGGTTCAAAGATGTTTTAGTACTGGCCATCAGAGCATTTTTTTCCTCTGGCTTTATACCAAGCGCTTGCTGCACTTCCGGGGACTCAACGGCAATCTTCACTGCCAGGCCACGCAGATATGCCGAAATGTCGGGTTGTGAATTGGCCAGGTAATAGCTGTGCAGCACTTTTTGCTGCTGCACATCCACTAGTGCAATGGAGGTATTATTCAATGCATAATTATACATCTCCACCCTGAAGCAGGATGATAAATTATAGGGTTGCTTTACAGCCCCCATATCGCTTTGCCGGGCCGGATACACGCCAAATATTTCATTTCTGAGTGGCTGTTTTGAAAATGGGTCCTTTAGGAATTGAGTAAAAACTGTATCATTTAATGCGATCAATTGTGCAGCAGACTGGTTTGGATCAAGGCGGTCTTTACATAACAATACCGGTCGCGGCAATTGTAAAACGGTCTTTATCTCATTCACCCTTTCTATTACAAATGGTAATGTGATGAGACTGTCTGCGCTTAACAACACAGAATTTAAAGCATCCTCATTCTTGCTAATGATCTTCCCTTCTCCTGAATTTTTCTTATTGGAGCAGGAAATGAAAAGGAAGATTATTATAAAAAATGAAAAAACAGAAAATGGTCTATTACCTTGTTTCATCCTCTTTAAATGGGTTAGCATAAGCCGGGTTAGTTATAACAGATGAATCGGAAAGGTGGAGCAGGAAACTAACCAGGTCTTTCCGTTGCTGCGAATTTAAACTGAAACCTGCTATCAAAGGATGTTTATTGATATTCTTTCTGCCATCCCCTTTATATATACCCTTGGCTACGAAACGTCCGCCATGCTCATAGACGGCTATCACTTCTTCAAGGGTAGCTGCACTGCCATCGTGAAAGTAGGGGCCTGTAAAGGCAAGATTCCTTAATGTAGGTACCCGAAAGGCTCCCATATCAAATGGTTGTTTAGTGTACTGGTATAGACCCTGGTCATAGTCAGGGTATTGACTACTATCCTTAACATTATATAATCCGGTATTAAAAAAAAACAGTGTATCTCCTTGCAGGTTGGTGATAGAAGGCGTGGAGAAATTAAACCCTCCGTGGCATCTACTGCATTGCAATCTTTCCGAAAAGAATAACTGCATTCCCCTTTTTGCTTCCGTAGAAAGAACATTGCTGTCTCCATTCAGATAAGCATCATACGGTGACTGGAATGACCTGATGGTGTATACAAACCGGCTGATCGCCCCAACAATATTCTCAATAGTAACGGCTTCTTGCTGACCGGGAAATGCTTTTTGGAAAAGCGTCTTGTATAAAGTGTCATCTCTGATCTTTCTTAATATGCTTTTCTCATTTCCTGTCATCCCCATTTCCACCGGATGTTGGCTATACAGGGGATTAATCATTTGCTGCTCAGCAAAATGCAGGGAGGAATCGGCGCTGGTCAGGTACTTCAGGTGCAACAGGTTGAATAAGGGCTGAGTGTTTCGCTGGTGCAGATCGGCATAGGCCCCTAATGATCTTTTGTAGCCATCAGTGAAAGCAAATTCCGGGTTATGACAGGTCCCGCAACTGCGGGTATTATTTACTGATAACCGCCGGTCAAAAAAAAGATACCGGCCCAGGGTTACTTGGTTATCGGTGGTCTGATTTTTTCTACTGGTAGCTGAATTACAAACAATCAATAATTGCAGACAGACGATTAGCAGAACAATAATAAAAGCAGCCGAAGTCTTTTTAATAAACATGGGTGTGTACTGGTGATTGCAAAAATAAAGGCTTCTCACAAGAGAAGCCTTTTACATTATCATAGGGAAATACGATCTGGCCAACGGATTTTGGCTGAAATTCTGCTTATCGGAAGCCCTTTCTGCTTCTGATGCTTAGTGAAAAAACTTTAAATTTCCGGGGCAATCAATGAGTATAAGGAGTGATGCTCGGGAATGAATAGAAATTCATAGCTATCTGCCTGCTTATAACTCATTGATGCCTTGTCCGGAATTAACCATAAACACTTCCTGCACAAAGAGAATATTTTATGCCTATGGTTGCTGAAAAATTCGCTTAGTAAGATCATTTTGCCGTTGAATGCCCTTATCTATACGACAAAATATAAATAGACAAAGTAATATCCCATATACCTTGCCCAAGTACAAACACCATGCTTTGTTTTACAAATAGTTTGTGTTGTTAACTAGAGAATGCCTGTTTCCATTGAGGAGGACTTATCCACTCTGCTTTTGAAGAAATTATATAAGGGCAAATAATATGCACTACTTGTTGTTTGCCAAAAAGTCCCGGCATAGCTGAAGTAAGATAGGCTATTGCGTCTGCCTTCAGATCGGCTGCATTATAAGGTTCATGAAGATAACTACCAGTTTTGGAGATAAACCGGCTTTTGTCAAATCGCCCAAGGCTTATTTGTCCTTCGGCAAACTTGATCACAAGATCTTGCTGCTTTAGAGGTGGGTACACAGTCCCATCTCTAAGGATGTTAATAATAGTCATGCTCAAGTATGCTTTTACCACAATTATTCAAATCGTGACAAACCGGCTATTCGAACCTTACCGGATTATAAATGCCTTTTACTTACCCCTGCTGTGCAGATGATTATTCTGCTAACAGTAAACAATTTTAAAAAGCGGAGGAAATTTTGAATACTCACTAACTGCTTTTACTTATCAGGAAAATCTCGTGTCTCCCAATAAAGCTTTTATGACCAAAATAAATAGCCTTTTGGGTAAAATCTCCTCCGCTTAACCTGAAAAGGCTATAATAAAAGTAATGTAGGGATACCCTGTTTGGCAATTTTTTCGATAAAAGGGGCTTTTCAAAAGATAAGGACGGGAATTAAGCAGCCTATCTCGGCAAAACAGCCCAATAACATAGAACAATCCTTCTTCTTTCATCTTCCTCCTTATAATCCGTAACAGACGTAAAAGGGAATCGTTCACCTTTTCCAAGCCCCAGAAACTCTATTTTAAAATTCTCCGTTTCTTCCCGGCCGCCCATTTTTTTAGTGAATTGGCTGCGCAATTGCCTGATGAGGGTTTCTGCCCTTAATTCTGAAAGTTTTTGGTTTAATTCCTGTTTTGATACATCAACACGGCCTATCAAACCTGCCAGTTCTGCATACAAATCGCTTTCCGGATCAAACCCTGTACCATCTGCGAAGCCAAGTATTACCAAAGTGGCCGTTTGAGAAAACTTACTGTACCGTTTGGAAAAATTGATCACCGAATCTACCAGTGGTGCAAAAGAGTTGGCTGTTATCTCTTCCTGCTCTTGTGGAATCGCATATTTTCCCGGACCAAAAAAAGCGGCAAGATCAAATAGTGAATAAGTAGCCGAATTCAAACCGTCCTCCATCATCAAGTAGACCTGGTTCCGTTTTGCATTTTCGAGCCTGAAAGAATCAAGCAGGTCCAGTTTTGGAATAATAATTTTCTTAAACGCCTGTCGAAACAACTTTCTTTCTGCCATAAGACTATCAAGCTCATTTATTTCACCAGATACTGAATCCATTTCTATGTGAATCCGGCCAACCCGATAATCAAAACGGCTGTTGATAACGCTGTCTATCTTATTTTCATTCATCCGGGTAGAGGAGTTGGCAGAGATCTGGTTTAGCCGGTTCACTTCATTTCTCTGCCCCTCTTTAATGGTGTTCAATCTTTCTCTGGCAGCATCCATTTTTTTTGCGCCGATACAGGAGGTTCCGGCAGCACATACAGCAATGAGTAAGAAGCTCAAAAAAGTTTTCATTTTGATATTTATTTACTTCGGTACGGGTCTTATGGAAAAATCAGGTGACGTTTTCCGGGGCAATTTTTGCAGCTTTTTCGTCAAAATATTATTATAAAGAATGACCCTATTTTTATCCTGGTTCAGATCAGGCTCCTGGTTGCGCCATTGAAACCGCAGCGCCCCGTTTACAAAAGACTTATTATCGGATAACTGAGCCTCTTCAGTGGTTAACAGTAACTGGTCTATTGACCTGATACCTTCAGTACTGTTTCGGGTTATATTAATTTGGTCTGCACCCCGGCTAACCACATTTAAAGGAATAAAAATAAATAAAATGATGACCGCGGCGCAGGCCACACCTGTGGACCAAATGATGGTCAATGCATTTCTTGCCGGCTGAAATGATAATTTTTTTTCTTTTTCGGCTACTATTTTACTTATCTGTCTATTCACTTATAAAGAAAATATATAATGCCACGAAGGTAGGAAAATCATGACTTTATTGTATTCTGACCCTGTAGGATTGTCTCCAACTCAGCAGATGCTGCTATGAGTTCTTTTATTAATTGATTTGCTTTTTCTTTTACACTTTTCGTATTCGATCCGCTATGCAGCAAGTGGTTTAGTTCGTTAAGAATGATTACCGGTGAAGAATCCACCGAAAACGGTAATAGCGATGATTTAAGATGGTGACAAACCCGCTTCATTTCAGTCAAGTCCATTCCTTCTACACATTTCTCCAACGCTGCAAGTTCGAAGGGAAGCTGTTTTTTCAGCTCTTTAAAGATCAGCCTGATCCTGTCCTGATCATTGCCACAAATACTGTTCAGGTAATTCATATTCATCCATTCCGCATTGACAGTATCATTTTCAACACCTTTTTTTTTCTTTTGTAATGAAAAATATCTTTTTAACAAGGCAATCACCTCCTCTTCATCCAATGGTTTAGATAAGTAATCACTCATACCCGCATCAATGCATTTCTCCCTTTCTCCCGGCAGCACATGAGCTGTCATCGCTATAATAGGAATACTACTGCTTATTTCCTTCCGAACTATTCTCGTAGCTGTGATACCATCTATCATAGGCATTTGTACATCCATCAGCACAAGATCATATTTTTGATTGCGTATGGCAGTAATTGCTTCTTCTCCATTCTCAACAATGTCAGCCACTACATCATATTTATCCAATATGCTTTCCACCAGCAGTTGGTTCATCAAATTATCTTCAGCCACCAGGATACGTATATGACTTAAAGAAATATTATCGATATTATGAACAGGCATCATCAGTTCCTGTGTGGCCGCGAGATGGTTTACTTTTTCAAATTCAAGTTCTGTTGTAAATACCGATCCTTTGTTTACATCACTTTTTACATTGATCCGTCCCCCCATTGCTTCCACCAGTTTTTTGGTAATGGCCAGGCCGAGGCCGGTTCCACCCTGTTGTCTTGTAGATGAATGATCTAATTGCTCAAATCTTTCAAAGATTATATCCACCTTCTCCGGGGGAATACCAACTCCTGTATCGGCCACTGTAAATTTTGTTTTGATACGGTTGCTCCTTCCCTCTGAATACTGAAGAGAAACGGTAACAGTACCTTCGTTAGTAAATTTAATTGCATTGCTCAGCAGGTTTACTAAAACCTGTCTTAATCTTTCCGGATCTCCTTTAATAAATTCAGGCTGCCCTGGCCCGGTCGAAAAAATCAATTGCAGCTCCTTTTCCTGCGCCAATGGAGTAAACATCAGCTCCACTTCGTTCATAACTTCAGCCAGTTTGAATACCTTATTCTTCATCACCAGGTTACCTGCTTCAATTTTAGAAAAATCAAGAATGTCATTTACAATATTCAGCAGGTTCTCACTGGCAGTGGAAATAATGGAGGTATATTTTTGCTGATCTTCATTCAGCGGTGTTTGTGTCAATATTTTACCAAAGCCCCTGATAGCATTGAGCGGAGTCCTTATTTCGTGGCTCATATTCGCCATGAACTGGTCTTTGGCTTCCACCGATTGCAGGGCAGCCTTCCTGGCTTCTTCCAGGTCTTTAATCAAAGAAATCTGCTTCACCTGCCGACGGATGATGATTGTAGCGAGTACCAGTACAGCCAGTAATGCTACACCAGCCAGTAAGCGGTTTAAAAATGATAATTGCGTAGCCGCGATCGTATTTTGCTCCGTAGTAATATTAAGGTTTTGTTCAATGCCTTTCTGAAAAGCGATTGCAGCCGTATAGATACTATCGCCCCAATGATTCTTTCGCAATGAATCTGTCATTATCTTTTGTAAGTTCACTTCATTTTTTTCAATGGCATTTAATAAACCAAAAGAAGTGGCTGTCTGGTGTTGCACCAATTCAGCAATTTTACCCAGGGCTTCCCGTTGTACAGTATCAGACCACATTTTTACAAGCACACTCATATTGTACTCCAATCGTGTCAGCGAATCTTTTATTCCTCTTTTTGGATATACCAGTTCTGCAGGTCTGGCGGTAAGCATTTTAGACTCCAGCTCAAAGGCAAGGTTTACCATTTCCTGTAGCCGGTTATTCATAGTAAAAGTAGAGGATGCCTGTTCGTTGCCTTTGCGTAAGCGGGAAAGAGAATTTTGAGTCACCACCTGGGCAATAGTGATACTGATCAGGAGGCCGGCTGCCAGCAAAGCTATCCACAAAAAGAAACTGCCAGGTCTTTTCATGTAGGTACGTTTAAAGTAAGTTCAGTTTTTTAAGAAACTGGCTGCGGTAGGATTCGGATAAAGGCACAGGTGTATTATTCAGGTATAAAATATTTTCTTCGATATAATCGATCTTATCTATCGCAACAATATAGCTGCGGTGCACCCTTACAAATTTTGCTGCCGACAAGCGATCTTCAAGAAGTTTTAAGGTGGCATGTATCACATAATACTTATCTGCTACGTATATTTTTACATAATCTCCTTTTGATTCCAGCAGATAAATATCATCGATAAGTAACTTCCGGATTATCTTATTCTCTTTAATAAAAAGATACTCCGCCTCTACTTCATTCAGGTATACCTCTTTTTGATTCAACAGTTCCGTAGCCCGGTTGATGGCCATCATGGTACGGGGAAGGAGTAAAGGTTTTACCAGGTAATCCACTACGTTCAGCTCAAAAGCTTCTGACCCATAGCCTTTATTGGCAGACATAAAAATAGTAACCGGTCGCACTTTTAGCGATTGCAGTAACTCAATGCCGCTCATTCCCGGCATTTCAATATCAAGGAACAATATATCTGTTTCGTCTTTGCTTAATATTGTAATTGCATCCACAGCATTATCACATTCTCCGAGTACTGTAACTGTGGGTATTTGTTCCAGTAATTGCATCAAGAGTATCCTGGCCATTGAGTTATCATCTACAATCAGCACATTATATTTTAGTCCGTTACTTCTCATGATGGAAAGTATTAGGTGATGCGGATCTGTTTGTGGCGAAGGTTTGTAAAAATAGGAAAATTTAGTTCCTGTTAAATACACAAGCCCTTCTTATTGTAAGAAGGGCTTGCTGTAAAAGGCAGTATAAATGTTATTTCTTGTATTGCGGTATCAAGCCTTGCGCCAGTTCCACCATTTTCTTAATTCCATCTTCCGGCAGGTTTCCTTTTTTGAACTCGGCCATTACTTCAGGTAATTTGTTATCCATTTCCATCAGGAAGTGTTCTTCAAATTCCTTTACCTTGTTTACCGGCACCTCTTTTATCAGTCCATTGGTTCCAAGATAGATGATGGCTACCTGTTTTTCCACCGGGAAAGGTGAATATTGTGGCTGTTTCAAGATCTCCACGTTGCGGGCACCTTTGTCAATTACGTTCTTAGTTGCAGCATCAAGGTCGCCACCAAACTTGGAAAAGGCTTCCAGCTCACGGTAAAGGGCCTGGTCAAGTTTCAGTGTACCAGCCACTTTTTTCATGGACTTGATCTGGGCATTACCACCCACACGGCTTACAGAGATACCTACGTTGATAGCCGGACGGATACCAGATAAGAACAGGTTGGTCTCCAGAAATATCTGTCCGTCGGTAATAGAGATTACGTTTGTTGGGATGTAGGCAGATACGTCACCCGCCTGTGTTTCAATGATAGGCAGTGCCGTTAATGAACCTCCTCCTTTGATAAGGTGACGGATGCTGTCTGGTACGTCGTTCATATTTTTAGCCACCGCATCATCATTGATCACTTTTGCTGCTCTTTCCAGCAAACGGCTGTGGAGATAAAACACGTCTCCGGGATAAGCCTCACGACCCGGAGGGCGGCGTAACAACAGAGACACTTCACGATAAGCTACAGCCTGTTTTGAAAGATCATCATAGATTATCAAGGCTGGACGACCGGTATCACGGAAGAACTCTCCGATGGCCGCACCGGCAAATGGCGCATAGAACTGCAGAGGTGCAGGATCTGATGCAGAAGCCGCCACGATGGTTGTGTATTGCATAGCACCCGCATCACTCAGTGTCTTCATTACCTGGGCAATGGTAGACGCCTTTTGACCAATGGCGACATATATACAATAAACAGGTTTACCTGCGTCAAAAAATTCCTTCTGATTGATGATAGTGTCCACACAAATAGCCGTTTTGCCAGTTTGGCGGTCACCAATTACCAATTCCCTTTGTCCGCGGCCGATAGGAATCATTGCATCAATTGCTTTGATACCTGTTTGCAACGGTTCTTTAACTGGCTCCCGGAAGATTACACCAGGTGCTTTTCTTTCCAGTGGCATTTCGTACAACTCACCAGTAATGGGGCCTTTTCCGTCTATAGGCTGGCCCAGCGTATTTACCACACGGCCCACCATTCCTTCGCCTACTTTGATAGAAGCGATCTGGCCGGTCCTTTTTACTTTAGCGCCTTCTTTAATAGCACCGCTTTCACCCATCAATACCACACCCACGTTGTCTTCTTCCAGGTTCAGAGCGATCGCTCTTACTCCATTTTCAAATTCCACCAGCTCACCATAACGGACATTTCCCAATCCGTACACCCGGGCAATACCATCACCCACCTGAAGCACAGTACCTACTTCTTCCAGGTCTGCGGAGGCATTGAAGTTGCTCAACTGCTGACGCAGTATCGCTGATATTTCATCTGGTTTGATCTCTGCCATATACTTACTATTTATCTGTTTGTTTATTATTTAATCAGTGATCCGAAAGTCAGAAATAAAATTCATCAAGAAAGGGTTAGAGCTTTCGGACTTTCTGGTTTTCTGTCTTCAATCTATCTTACCTTATACACAAAATCATTATTCTCAAACTGTTTGGCTATTGCCCGCAGGTCATATATAATACTTGCATCCACCAGCTTATCACCTATCTGCAGCACAAAACCGCCGATCAGGTCAGCATCGACCTTTTCTTCCAGTTCTACATTCTCAAAACCAGCTGATTTTTTTACCTGTTCTATGATCGCCTTCTTGATCTCGTCGCTGGCCGGGGTTGCAGTACTCAGTTTTATCGTATGGATATTCTTCTTCGTTTTATATGCTTCAATAAATGCATGAGTTATCTCCGGCAGGTTACTTTCCCTTCCTTTGGTTACGATCAGCCTGTTAAAGGCCGCCGTCATTTCACTGATACGTCCGTTAGTCACCGCCTCGATGATCTTTTTCTTCACATCTGCTTTAATGATCGGGCTGCGTAACACATTTACAAAATCACGGTTGGTTTTGCAAACAGAATGCAGCCAGCTCATATCAGCAAATACAGTCTCCAATTGCCCTTTTTCAATTGCAAGGTCAACCAGTGACTTGGCGTATCGTGTTGCTAAACGTGGATTAGGCATATTCTTTTAGCTTCGAGCCTTGAGTTTCGAGTTTCGAGCCGAGCGATTTAACTCGCAGCTCATAACTCACAACTCGTAGCTGTTTTTTAATTCAATTTTACTCCGTCAACCAGCCCTTTAATATGAGCTTCCTGGGCATCTTTATTACCCAGTTCTCTTCTCAGTACTTTCTCACTTACTTCTATTACCAGCTTACCTACCTGATTCTTCACTTCAGTCAATGCTGCCATTTTTTGCGCATTGATGGCTACTTGTGCTTCTGTTACTATTTTATTAGCTTCTGT
Source organism: Chitinophagaceae bacterium (assembly GCA_016786965.1). Classification (GTDB taxonomy): domain Bacteria; phylum Bacteroidota; class Bacteroidia; order Chitinophagales; family Chitinophagaceae; genus JJ008. The sequence goes on along the minus strand of JAEUVL010000179.1, from coordinate 11,718 downwards.
TTTTGCCTGCTCTTTGGCTTCGTTGATGATACGGTCTTTAGTTTCCCTGGCCTCCTTAAGCATCAGGGCTCTTTCTTCACGGGCTTTTGCCAGCAAAGCTTCATTTTCACTTTTCATCTGGGCCATCTCTTCCTTTACCTTTTGAGCAGTGGCCAGTGAGTCTGCGATAGTGTTCTCACGGTCACGCAAGCCTTTGATAATGGCAGGCCAGGCCATTTTCTTCAGCAGGAAGAAAACGATCAGGAAGGCCAGGAGCGTCCAGATAAGTAAGCCAAGTTTCGGGAGAAGCAATTCCATATTTAAATCAATTTGCTAATTCGTTAATGTGCTGATTTACTAATTGCCAATCAGCAGTTTTATTTGTTCAGTAGAATTACCGAACGATAAAGAGTGCGACGCAACAGGCGATGATTGTAGTACCGCAGCTGGTTACGTAACACTTTTTAGTTTTTAATTTAAAGAACTTTTCCAGGCTCTCCGCCATTTGGCGGACCGGGGGTTTAAATACTGCATCCTCCGCCCTGTGCATTGGATGCAGTAATTTTTTGTGGCAACGATATTACAATACCATTGCAAGGAAGCCTACGATGATAGCAAACAGGGCAGCTCCTTCTACAAGGGCAGCCGTTAAGATCATGTTTGCACGGATGTCGTTAGATGCCTCTGGCTGACGGGCAATCGCTTCTACAGCGCCTTTACCAATCTGACCGATACCAATACCGGCACCGATAGCAGCAAGACCTGCACCAATTGCACCGCCTGCGTTAGCGGTAGCTTCCAACAGAATTACATTCAGTAAATCCATGTTTGTTGTTATTAATGATAGTTAAAAAATAAAAACTTTTAGTGATGAGCCGCATGTGCTTCATCATGATGCTCTCCTTCAAACGCCTGTCCAATGAATACTGCCGTCAGCATCGTAAAGATGAAGGCTTGTAAAAAAGCCACCAGTACTTCGATCAGGTAAATGAACACAGTAAACCCTATTGACAGCGGAGAAGCTCCCCAGCCGGCGATCGGGTTCAGTTGTCCGAAGATGAATATCAATGAGATCAAACAAATAATAATAATGTGGCCCGCCACCATGTTGGCAAAAAGACGGATGATCAGGGCGAAGGGCTTAATGAACACACTCAGAAACTCTACCGGCACCAGGATGAATTTTACACCCAACGGTACTCCCGGCGGATTGAAGATATGGCCCCAGTAATGCTTGTTGGTACTGAACATGATCACAATGAAAGAGATCAGACCCAGCACAGCCGTAAAAGCAATATTGCCTGTTACGTTTGCGGAACCGGGTATCAGCCCGAATATGTTATTAATAAGAATGAAAAAGAAAACGGTCAGTAAGTAAGGAAGGTATTTCTCGTATTTATGTCCCAGGTTAGGTTTGGCCACTTCGTCTCTTACGAATGTAATGACCGGCTCCAGCAGGCTTTGTGAGCCTTTGGGAGCAGAGGTAACGCCTACCCCACTTTTATAACGTTTAGCGATACGAAGCATGATGATGACAAAAAGTGTCAGCGCCAGGATCATTTGAACTACGTTGCGGGTAAGAGAAAAGTCGTACACTTTTACGGAAGGGTCAATTTTACCTGCACCATCTACCGCTACTATTGTTTCTGGCTTGAATTTTTTAGGATCTAATCCCATTTCGGCAATATTCTCGTGGGTCAGGATCTTGTACCCATTTTTCACTGCATGGCCATGGTGAAAATCAGAGGACATGAAAGAGGAAAAGCCCTTTTGGGGAGAGTAAAGTAATACCGGAAGCGGCAGGGATTTGCCAAAAAAATGGAATTCGTGTCCGTCCAGAACGTGTTCAAAAATCACTTCCCCCACGTTCAGTTTATCCTTTTTGGCATCGTGGTCACCAGCACCCTGGCCCGCTTGATGGTGGGCAGTATCCCCCTCATGATGCTGGGCCGTGGCAGGCACAGAAAAAAGTAAGGAAAATATGCTGAAAACCGCTACAGTAAAGGATTTGAAACGCTGAACTACCATACCTGTTCCGAAATTTGCCGCAAAGATAAGGGGGCAGGGCTGAAAACGAACTTTGTACGAAAGGAATTTGGGCAGAAAAAGCCAATGCAGTCCATACTCGCAGCAACTTACCCGGATAATGCACCGTATTCCATGATTATCAGTAACTACGGCAACTCCAGACCTACATTTTATACCTCCTGTATGAAAGGCAGTTCCCTTTTAATAAGGTTTCCAGGTGTCGAACACATTCCTTCATCACTGATTTCATCCACTGAAGCGGGTATTTTTTAGCAGAGTTACTACCATTTGGGGCTGGTGTTCATAATTTCAGGTAATATCAACTGCTTTTTTCAAACTGCATCTCATGTAGCTTGCTATAAAAACCACCTTTTTGCAACAATTCCTCATGTGTTCCCATTTCCTTTACTTCTCCTTTATCAAGCACAATTATCTTATGGGCTTTACGAATGGTGGAAAGCCGGTGAGCTATTACGATAGAGGTTCTGCCCTTTATCAGCGTATCAATGGCATGCTGTATCAGCATCTCACTTTCAGTATCTACTGAAGAAGTAGCTTCATCCAAAATAAGAATCGAAGGATTGTACAGCATGGCCCGTATGAATGACAATAGTTGCCGCTGGCCCAGCGATAAAGTGGCCCCTCTTTCCATTACATTATAATCATACCCACCCGGCAGCCGCATAATGAAGTCGTGCATATCGATCAGCTTAGCCGCTTCTATCACTTTTTCCCTTGTAATATCTGGATTGCGCAACGTAATATTATCCATCACCGAACCGGAAAAAAGAAATACATCCTGAAGCACCACGCCAATGTTCTTTCGCAGCGTATCTGTATGGTATTTTTCAATATTTACACCGTCTATCTTTATCTCCCCGTGCCGGATATGATAAAGCCTGTTGAGCAGGCTGATGATGGTAGTTTTACCACTGCCTGTATGCCCCACAATAGCAATGGTTTCACCGGGGCTGACCGAGAAAGAAACATCTTTCAGTACCGGCACACCCGGAGCATACTCAAAGAGTACCTTTTCAAAATCGATCTGCCCTTTTACCTGCACCGGCCTATATGCATCTGTTGCCGGAGGCGGCGTTACATCAGGGTTGTCCATCACCTTAAATACCCTTTCGCTGGCGATGATACCCATTTGCAGCACATTGAATTTATCCGCTATAACCCGCAGCGGCCTAAACAGCAGGTTCAGGCTAAGAATAAAAGAGATAATAGTCCCTGCCTCTGCCTTTTGCCCGGCACCATACCAAACGATCAGGCCTATAGAAAGCGCCAGCACAATCTCCACTGCCGGAAAGAATACCGAATAGGCAAAAATGGCTTTGATGTTCGCATTGCGGTGTTCACGGTTGATCTTCCTGAACTTTTCATACTCCCTTTTTTCGGAAGCAAACGCCTGTACCACGGCCATGCCGGTCAAATGTTCCTGTACAAAAGCATTCAACGCTGCTACGGCATTCCTTACTTTAAAAAAAGACTTGTTTATGCTCTCTTTAAAATAATAAGTGGCAAGTATAATGAGCGGAAAAGGTATGAGGGCGATCAGCGTCAATTGCCAGTCGCTCCAAAACATGAACGTCAGCACACAAACTATAGATAATAAGTCGGCAATAATAGGCACCAGGCCATCTGAAAAAATATCGTTGATGGATTCAATATCATTGATAGTACGGGTGGTCAATGTACCTATCGGGGTCTTGTCAAACTGGGAAAGATTAAGGTTCAATATCTTTTGATAAACTGCCACTCTCATATCTCTTACTACCGACTGCCCAAGCAACGCCGTGATAAAAGAGAAAAAGAAACGCATCACTGTTTCCAGTATTATAATGCCGATCTGAATGATAGTGACCAGCACCACCATTTCTGCAATGTCAAATCTTCCATCAAAAAAGCGGGCACTCTTATCTCCGCCGATATAATCATTCACCGTCAGTTGAATCAGCATCGGCCGGATAGGTGTAATAATGGCCAGTACAATGGCCAGTACCACCGACCAGTAAAATTTCTTCTTGTACGGCGCTGCATACTGAAACACCCTGCGCAACAGGGCCATATCAAAAAAACTCTTTTTAGGTGCTGACAATGTGAATATTTGTGAAAAAAAGCAAAGCTAAGAGGTTACGGGAGAAAAGAGGAGAAAGTGTATGAACGGAATACTCGCTGCTTCATAATGATATCTCTGGCTACGCAGATAAAAAGTGATATTCTTTATAATTCACTATACAACCATGGGGAAAACATAAAGATTATAGTATCTAATTCTTTCCCTGCGGCCTGTACTATTCCTCCTCCATCGCCAGTTTATACGCTTTGATAAATAATGCACCAAGATTTTTGTGCGGCGGTACATAATCGGCAAAAATAGGATCGGTGGCTATTTTGCTAAGCTCTGTCCAGAAAGGAATCCATTCAATATTACCACTTGTCCTTAATTTATCAGAGATCAGTCGCAAGAAAGGATTATTTACTTGCGCATCAGCAATTTGTTTGGTGCCGATGATATGGGCATCAGGAGCTTTCTCTAATATGTCGTGAATAGAACGGTAACCACCGCAAGAACCCATAAAAACTATTTTAGAGGCGGTAGACATTTGCTCAATAGTATAAGGAGCATTATAACTGTGGCCACGGTTGATAGTTACTTTAGGGATAATATTATTCTTCTCAAGGTACTCGCAAAGGGCGGCCTGCGCCTTACCATCCTGGTCCCCTTCCTCAGGCAGCGGGCGGTTCATATATAAGGTAACCGGTCTGCCTTTAGCGGCCGTTACCGTCACCCATTGTTTATTACTCTGGTCTATTTTCCAGTTACTATTATTGAATATGTTTACCAGGCCCGGGAAAAGGCCAATACCGTCCTTATCGCCATAAATAAATAATTGAATAGCTACTTTGCCGCTGCTGTCGTAAGTGAGGTCTTTATAAGACATATCATAGACAGATGGTATACCCAGTTCTGTGGTCAGGTTGATCTTTTGAGTAGTATCTGCTGAAAGAAACAGCTTATTCAAAATATTATAGATCGCAATACCTTTTTTATTACCCTGTGCCAGATTGCGTTGGTAATTGGCCTGTATATTCTTCAGCATTTCGTTAGCTACCGGTTTCAGCGTTTCTGCAATGCTGGCATACGAATCTGCCACATCCACCCCATCCTCTATTCCATCAGATTTTTCCAGGTTGTTTACAAAGGCCTTCATTAAGGTATTAGCAATATCCTCATCACCCGGTTTTGCGGGTTTAGGGAAAGAGGCCAGGAAATGATCCAGCATATTAAAGCCGGCAGATATTTTGATGAACTTCCTGTACTTATCAAAATGCACCCGCAACAACAGCGAATCGCCATGATTATTCAGCTTCTTCATCATCAGCGGGTACACTCCTTTTACAAAGCTGGATGTGTACATGGATCCATCGGAAGTAACGGCGAGATAATAAAGATCTTCCGGACCGAGGGCCTGTATGCTCCTGAAACGGATGTCATGATTTCTTTCATTATGAAGGCCGTTAATGATATTGACAAAATTTTCTTTGGCTTTCAATTCCAGCCGGCGGCCAAGGGTTTGAAATTCAAAGGCCGTGTCTTTATTCTGCGCCCTTTCGGCATAGTCGATCTGTGTTTTTACCAATAATTTATAGTACAGTACAGAGTCATTCTTGGCTGCATCTATTTCCTGGTAGGTGAGCTTGCCATTCACAATATTATCCAGGAAACAGAAGTATTGCTGTCCGTCTTTGGTACGGGCCATTTTTACCACGGTGGCTATAAAATTATCATCAGTGATGTTACGGATGGTAAGCCCCAGTTTATTACTGGCCTGCGAATAATCGTATAGTTGTTTAGGATATTTTTTGGCGACCGTTCTTATCAGGCTGTCGGCAAAAGGCATATCAGGGTTTTGTGCCAGGGTGGCGAATATTTTGGACGGATGCAGGCCGCAATACTTTAAGATAACTAACTGCTGGCTTTTTATATACCCTGCATTTTTTTCAAAAGTGATATTATCTGCTTTTGTAATAGAATACGCCGCTTCATAAGACAAACCTTTAACGATACCGTCTATCGGCAACCCTTTCAGATCGTTCGTCATGCATTTCTCATACGCAGAAATAATATCAGGAAGTATCAGGGAACTAACCTTCCTGCTCTTTACGTTGGCCACAAAAAATTTAAGCTGGTTTTCAAGGCCACGGAGATATTTCTTCTTCAGTTGATCATTAAGAGTGCTATCCGTTTCTATGCTGCATTGTAACGCATCTACCCGGCCATTGGCGGTTTGGGTAAGCAGAAAATTGATCTCCTCATTAACCGAAGGCGCAAATTCCCCATCCGCTTTACCATCCAGCTTCAGGATATTTTTTTGCTGTGTATTTACATAGTCATGAAACAGTTGACGGCTAAACAGCGGTTTGCAATTTTGACCGGTAGGGGTATTGGAGGAAGCAAAAACAGGCTGTCCCGCCGCCGATTGCTGGAAAAAACCAATCACGCCAAGTAGAATAAGGTATTTCGCTATTGCTGTCATAAGGATTTGTGATCACAAAGGTAACAAGCCAGCCCGATATGGGGGTTTTTGCTGCCTTATCATTGATATAGACTGTATTAGAAAGGATAAAGCTGTCTGGGCCAGCCAAAAAAAATATTGCCCGGCAGAAACCGGCCCCCCATAGTATTAAGTAATCATTAACTCTATGTAAACGAGCCCCCCGAAATTTTATCCCCCCGCAAATTCCAGTTAGGTTTGCGCAAACATTTTCCAGTATGGAAACCAAAGCCCGGAAAGTACTTATTGCAGACGACGAACCGGATATTCTTGAGATACTGAAGTATAATTTGGCCAATGAAGGCTACGAGGTGATCACCGCCAAAGACGGTGACGAAGCCCTGGAAAAAGCCCGCCGCACACTCCCCGACCTCGTGATACTGGATGTAATGATGCCCAAAAAAACAGGGGTGGAAGTATGCCAGTTGCTGAGGGCACAGGCAGCTTTTAAAGAAACTTTGATCATCTTTCTTACTGCCGTAAACGATGAAGGCACCCAGATCAGGGGATTGGAAACGGGTGCCGACGACTACCTCAGTAAACCTATAAGCCCCAAAGTATTCCTGACCCGGGTAAATGCTCTCTTTCGCCGGCTGAATAAAACAGAAGCACGGATTTTAGTCATCGACCACATGACAATTGACCCGGAACGTTTTATTGTAAAAGTGGGTGAACAGGAAATCGTACTGGCTAAAAAGGAATTTGAACTGCTTTACCTCCTGGCCCTTAAACCAGGCCGTGTTTTCCTCAGAAATGAAATACTCAACCAGGTATGGGGCAACGATGTGATTGTCGGTGACCGTACCATTGATGTGCATATCCGCAAGATCCGCCAGAAACTTGGCGTGGATTGCATCACTACGGTGAAAGGGGTTGGTTATAAATTTGAGTTGTAAATAAGAAAGAGGTTACTGATTACGGGTCCCCTGACATAAAGTTTAGCATTCTTCTCCTTGTTCAAAACTCGTAACTCATAGCTTTGTACTATGTTCTCTGCAAAAAACATCTCTCCCCGGCAACTGGCAGCTTTTACAGCCTTGGTACTGGCCGTTCCTATCAGTTGCTTTATCGGTTACCTGGCGAAAAAATGGTGGGTAGGGCTTGTCTGTTTCACTATCATTTTCACCGGCAGTTATTTATTCATCAATTTTATGCTGGAGCGGTTCATCTATCGAAAGATAAAGCTCATCTACAAATTCATTTATAAAACAAAAGCCACCAGGCGGGAAGAAACGTATTATAAATATGTACTGCCCCAAAAAAGCATTGATGAAGTAAGTGTGGATGTGGAAGCCTGGGCCACTAAAAATGAAGAAGAACTGGAACTGTTGCGGCGAAATGAACAATTTCGGAAAGAGTTTTTGCAAAATCTCTCCCATGAATTTAAGACTCCTGTGTTTGCCATACAAGGCTATGTGGACACTTTACTTGCCGGCGCCCTGAACAATCCTGAAGTAAACAAAAAGTTTTTGGAAAAGACATCCAGGAATGTAGACCGTCTTACACACCTGCTGAGCGATCTGGATGAAATATCAAGGCTGGAAAGAGGTGAGCTGGTACTCTACAAACAAAATTTTGTGATACAGGACCTGGTGAAAGAAGTATATGAAAGTTTGTCGCTGAAAGCTGAAAAGATGAATATTCATTGCAGCATTAAAAAAGGCTGCGAATTTCCACTCACTGTATTTGCAGATAAAGAAAAGATACGCCAGGTCATCACCAATATGATCGGCAACTCTATTAAATACGGTAAACAGGGCGGCACTATCGTGGCCAGTATGTATAATACGGATGGTAAACATATTCTCATTGAAATGAGCGATGACGGCATCGGTATCAGCGAAAAACACCTGCCCCGCATCTTCGAACGTTTTTACCGCACCGAAGAAGGCCGCAGCATTGATGTGACCGGCAGCGGTCTCGGTCTCGCCATCTGCAAACATATCATTGAAGCCCACGGACAAACGATTCATGTACGCAGCACCGAAGACGTGGGTACTACAATTGGCTTTACACTGGATACAAGGAGGGATTGATTTATTTTATTTATGTGTTTATAACAATTGTCTTCCTGTAAAACAGGAAGACAATTGCATTTTATGAGGCCAAAATCATTGCTGCGGAAAAGGTATCATCGCCCTTATCTCCACACTGCCTTTATATTCGGTGATGATCGGGCTTGTTTTACTTATCGCAACTGCTTCTTCTGCCGATGCTGCTTTAAGTATCAGATAGCCGACTATTAATTCCTTTTTCACAAGGTAAGGCTGGTCTTCGACGGAATCAGCGCTTACCACTTTTCCGTTATACTCCACCGGGTTCGTAGCTACCAGTTTTCCTTGCCGGGCTATGCTGCCGATCCACGCCTGCCATTTGGGCATGGCTCGCTGCATATCTTCAGGCGTCACCAGGTATTTTCCGTCCCCGCTTACATTGCGGAACAATAAGAGGTACTCCGTTGTATTATTGGTACCTGTTTGTGCTGAACTATTTTGTGTCATAAAGAAAATGATTAAAGTGATGAATAATAATTTTTTCATTGTTTGGCATATTAAATAGTGATGAATTAGTTTCTGTGCATAGCTAAGTAGTTTTTCATGGGGTTCCAGTACCATTCCTCCCAGCCTTTCAGCATGGTATCAGCCTTATCGGAAGGAATGTGTGCATGAGTTAGAAATACATGGGTATCGTTGTTGTCCTTCACCAGCCGGAGTAAGACAAGGGAAGGATCGATATCCTCATTCCAACCCTGTGCTTTCCAGCTCTGAATAATTAGCTTATTGGGCTCAATATGCAGATTCGTGCCAAAACAATACCCTCCGTATGCATGAAAGGCATCACCCGTATTGGCTGTAATAGAGGCCGGTGCTCCGGAGAACTGCTGGTGCTTTTCTGCATTCGTGTACAGGTCAAATAACAATGCCGGTTCCACGTTCTCAAATACAATGTGATCGGTCACAGTAGTAAGCATAGTAAATAGTTTAAGTGATCAAATATGTTGATGCAGCAAAAATTCATCACTTACTATTCACCAGTATTGATATTTGTCAAGGATTTAAACCTGATGGAGGAATTAGTTCATAAGAACTATTGTCTCTTTCCCTAATTCCTTAACCTGGATTTTAACCGGCTGAGTGTTTCCGGCGATACTCCAATGTAAGAAGCAATAATCCGGGAGGAAATCCTTGTAAGGATATGCGGTTGGTTTTCTCTTATCCATTTCAGCCTGTCCAATGCGTCCGTGGCATTGAATGTATTAACCCGGTCTACAGAATGGGAATAAGATGCTTCCAATATTTGCCGGTAGGCTTCCATGAATTGAGGTATTTTTCCAATGAGCTGAAAAAAATTATCCCGGTCAATGACCAGTAACTCTGATGGCTCCACTGCCCGATAGAATTCCCTCGATGGTTCCTGCTTGCTGAAACTTTCAATATTTGTCATCCATTGTGTTTCAAAGAATAAATCCCTGGTAGCTTCATCGCCATGCTTATCCAAATAATAGATCTGCACACAGCCTTTATTGATGAAATAACAATTTCTGCATACTTCGCCTTCTCTTAGCAGCAGGTGATTTCTTTTTATCTTTACCTCCTGAAGTGTGACAATACAAAGCGTAATGAGTCCTCATCGGCATCAACCAGTTTTCTGATATCGCTTTCTATAAGTGAATACATATGACCGCTAAAATACAAACGGAAAGCAATTTCCCACTTTTCTGTTTCACTGTTTTACCGGGTTAATATAGCTCAACAGAAATAGCGTCCTGTTCATATCTTTTTTATATTTATAATATGCCAGACAACAATGCTCATTCCTATTTTGTTTTACGAAAGCATATTGAACTATTTACTCCCCTTTCACCATCAGACTGGAGTTTACTGGTTCCCCATCTCCAGGTAAAATCACTACCAAAGAACGGCTTATTCATACAAGAAGGTAAGAAAGCATCTGAAATTGGTTTTGTACTGGAGGGGATGTTTCGGCAGTATTATACAAAAGATGGCGAAGAGAAAACCACCTACTTCTTTTTCGAGAATCATTTTATCAGTGCATATATTAGTTGTATCACCGGCAAACCTTCCCTGGTAACCATAGAAGCTTTGAGCAAGGCGAGTTATGTATCTTTTCCATATAAAATATTATTGGAACTATATGATAAAAGTATGGCCTGGCAGAAATTCGGGCGACTTATTGCTGAATATCTTGGCATCGGCCTGGAGGAAAGAATGGTAAGCCTGCTAACACAAAGTCCGGAAGAACGGTATATTGATCTGCTGAGCAGTAATAAAACCAAGATCATCGAACGCATACCCCAACACTATATTGCAAATTATCTTGGTATTACCGCAGTAAGCATGAGCCGAATACGTAACCGGCTGATGAAGAATCGCTGATCATTTACCTTTCTCTAAACTGCCAAGATGAGTATGCTTGAAGCTGTCAGCGTACTTTAATCCGTAGCCCCATATCCTGTCAAAAGAAGCATGGGCAAATAAAAGGATGCCTGCAGCGATGACTCCCTCTGTTTGAATGTAATAACCAACAGCAGCAATGGTCAGTGCAATGCCTTTATGATGAAAAATATTATACACTACTGCACCTGTTTTGCTATTTACGACATAACCAAGCATTCCAATATCCGGTGCAAAAAAAAGAAGGGCCCATACCCATACCGACAGACCAAGGTCATAAACGCTGAGAAAATAAATGGCGATAGCAGTCATCGCGGCTTCTTCCAATTTCAATATTGCATTCATACTATTTAATTTAGAGCAAAGCTATAAGAGGTATTTGAGCAAGAACGTTAACATAAGATAATAAACAGGCAGGCTGTTATCAGAAAACTTTACTTTTATAATTAATACGATGACATGATTAATTTGCAGGAACAAGAAGAGAAATTTGTTTCGTACGGCTTGATCAGGGCAGAGCAGTTATATTTATAATAAACCATCTCCTATATTCGTTGATGAAAGAACTACCGACAGATATGAGAATCATTCCTTTGGTCCTGCTGCTTTTCCTATTCGCTTCTTCCTGCAAAGTGAAAAAAACATCCGGCCCGGCCAACACTCCTGCCATTGATTCCATCCTGCAACAGCACCTGGAACGCATTGAATCATTACCTTATTATGATACCATCAAT